>CAYIWH010000018.1:0-15421 GCA_964367075.1 uncultured Candidatus Saccharibacteria bacterium
GGCCCTCACCAACATCTGCCTCCAAAAGCAGATATTTTTCTTCGTCGGTCAAATTAAATGTTTTTTGCAAGAGCTCCATACTAGAGGGCGCTTGCCTAAGAAGCAATTGGATAGAAGAGTTTGTTACAATTGCTTTTCCATATGGCGAATTCATAAAATCGCTCACATCCTGCGTGATAGTTGCTACTCCCAAATAATATTTTCTTGCGCGCTTGGTAAGACCAAAAAGAAACGATGCGGCATCTTCGTGCTTCATCATAATCCATGCCTCGTCCACTACCAAAATTCGTTTACGGAGCTCCGAGCGCACCTGCGACCATATATGATTTACCACCAAGTACATTGCAATTGGTCGCAATTCTTCTTCCATATCACGTATAGAAAATACAACAAGTTTTTTGTTTATATCCACGTTTGACGGTTGATTTATAAAACCAGACCATGTGCCTTGAGTATACTTTGTTAATCTTTGCGCGAGCTTATCGCCACCCTCCATGTTTGAAAGAATCAATTCAAAATCAGATAAAATAGGAGGCGTGGTATTTCTAAAATCTGTGTTTGGCGTAATATCGCGCGACGCATATGTCTCGCTGATTGCTTTGTCAATTACAGCATCTTCATCGGGGCTCAATCCGCCAAACATCAATCTAAACAGACCCACCAAATTTATTATATGCGAACGCAACACGTCAGACGGAGACTCATCTTCTCTTGGCATTGGCAAATCAAATGGATTGATATGATGGTGTGATGAAAGAGAAATATTAAAATATCTTCCTCCCACCGCTTCAGCGAGGTATTCATATTCGCGTTCCGGGTCAATAATAATTACATCGGTATCAAACATTAAAGAGCGCAATATTTCCAGTTTCATTGTATATGATTTTCCAGAGCCGGACCTCGCGAACATCACAGAATTATAATTTTCCAAACTAAATCGGTCAAAAAGAATCAACGAATTGTTGTGTGAATTGATGCCATACAGAATTCCTTTGTTTGATGTGAGATCAAACGAAACAAAAGGAAAGATAGTTGACGATGGAGACGAATTAAGATAATTATTTACTGCCAATATATCCGTACACATTGGAAATACAGAATCCAAACCTTCTTTTTGTTGAAAGAGCGCCGGCTTTAAATACACAAGGCGAGATTCTACAAGGCCCTTTACTTCAATTTCCAATTTATCGAGTTCCTCTGCTGTATCAGCATAGAGCGTAATATAGATGCCTATTTGAAAAAGTTTTTCCTCCGCTTGTTGCAGGCTATCTCGAAGATTTTCAAGATTTTGATATGCAGTATCGAGCATCGGATCTCGAACAAGTCCTTTCTCAAGCCGTACATTTATTTGCGATTGAACTTCCGCAACGCGGCGCTGTAGTTTTTTGAGAATAACGCCTGTGTCCACAGGATGAATAAATATAGAAATATCGACGGTTTTATCAATATTTATAACTGGAGAAAACCAATTTGAAGCTAAAAAGCGAGGAAATGAAAACACATAAAGTGTGCGCGCCAATTTTTCTCCAAGACGCAAGTGATTGGCTGATATTTCCATCGCTGCTGGTGCTATCACATCTTTGAGTTGCAACGTGCCTGAACGATATACATCTTCTGGAAAAAGAGGCACGCTTGTGGTTTCTGATCCTGTTTTTGATTTTCCAAATAATGACATTTTATTTATTTTTTATATTTATTATTGTTCTATTGTCGGTTTTGTTTGCCCCGGCTCTCCAGGATTATATAGTCCATAGTATAATTCAATAATCTCTTCAGTATTAAGCGGTACCGCGCGCACGCCTGTGCGAATGATTCCTTGAATAACATGGTCCACTCTCTGCCAGAGCTGTTTTTTATATTCTTCGAAAATTTCCGGCGAAAGCGCTGTTGGGGTTTTCGCGCGACCAAAGTTAAATATGCCAGTGAGTTTTCCTTGCGCGGCGGCGGCTGTCAAATATGGCACTACAATATAAAATGTTTTTGACATAATATTTGACGCGTGAACAAATGTTCTAATAAACTCAATATATTCCGCGATTTGAATTTTTAAAAGATCGTTTGTTTGTTTTTTTTGAGACTCCTTTAGTGTATCAAGATAAGGCTCAATATTTAGTTTCCGCGATTCTACGAATATTTGTATTGGGAAATCTAATGAGTTCAAAAAACTTTGAAATTGTAAAATAACTGCGGTTTGTTCATCGGCGGACTTCAAGGCAAGATTTACGGAAGAAGCCATAAGAATTGCTCGCAACGACTTGTCTTTCATGACAAGCGTGCCATCTCTTATTTCTTCTATTTGCAAAACATTTTGTGAGGGCGCGGCGAGCATTATTTTATTTGCGGATTATTTGTATTTATATCTGGTTGTACATCTAAATTCCAAGCAAGATCTTCTAATTTTACCGATCCGCGTTTATTTTGCACGGAACCGTCCTGATTAAATTTCGGAGGAATAACATAAGGAACTTTTTGTTGCATTGGAGTAGGCACATTTTGATTTGTCAGATTTTTAAAAATCTCATCCTCTGGCAATACAGATCCTTTTGCAGCCTTTTTTTTCCATAAATATAATTTATTTGAAAGCGCGTATGATAAAAAGTTGCGAACAACTTTTGGCATTGGTACCCCATTTGGCTTATAAAATGTTATCACTCCTACAAAAATAGCGATTGGGACACCAAGCACAAAAAGAACCCACCCCTTAAAAAACATATATATCAAAACTACTGGAATTGCGCCAATAAATATATACAAAAACTGCTTAATTGTAAGCGGACCAAATACTTTGTCTTCTATATCAATAAATTGTGGAACTTGATATTGTGACATAATAATTTTAATCTAATGGTTCTCTGTACGGATCTTTTTTTCCTTCATACTTTGGAGGAACAATGGTATTTTGTTGAGGCAATTCAACAATTTTTTCAACTACAGGTGGTGGAGCGACCGCATCGCTCATAGCTTTTTCTAGAGCAATTTTGGCATCCGGAGGCGCTTCAGGCTCTTTTGATTTGTTTTTTAAAACATCTTCCCAGCTAACAATTCGTGGTTTTGGAAAAGAAGCGGCGCTTGTATTACTAAGCGGTTCACGATATGGATCGGGAATTGGTTTTGCAAAAACTTGAGGTTCGGTTAGTGGTTTTGGAATTGGAACGACAATTTGTTCAACAGACTTCGGTGTGATAATTGTTTTTACTTCCAATGGTTGCACAATAGTAGTTGTTTTTTTTGAATCCTCGTTTTTTGTTGAAGGAATCTCAAGCGATACAGATGGCCGAATAAGCGCTACCAAGTCGCCCAAAATCGGATTAAATATTTTTTCATTAATCGCGCGAGCTATTGGTGTTGCTTTTTCTGTATTTGTTGTGAGCCTTTTTTCTACATTTTTAGCGAAATTGTCTGGAGCGGTAATACCCAAAATTACAAGTCCCGTCTCATCTGCCAATTCTTCCATCTGAAAAACAGTTAATCCATTTTCTTTACCAATAGCAAAGATAGTATCGGTAGTGTCTTCAGAAAAAAGCACATCTTTAAGTTTTTGTGGAAGGCTTTTAAATTTTTCTATTACAATCGGGTCTGCGTAATTCATATTTATATTATACTATATTTAATATGTAATTTTGTTGTATGGTCGCAAAACTGCGTTATTCAGAAAACTCTGCGGAGCGCGAAGAGCGCGAGCACAGCAAATTTTCAGTAGAAAATTATGCGTGTTTTATGAATAATGACAGTTTTGCGACCATTATTTGTTCAAATCTTGTAATTTTGTCTCGGCCTTTGCTTTTAATGCTCTAAATCTCCCAATAATATTGGTAAGAGTTTGAATTTTTACAGGATCACTTTCTGCTCTTTGTTGACTTTCAAACGAAGCAATTGTGTTATCAGTGTATGTTATTATTGCATTGATACGCTCATCATTTATTTTGTTTACATCTGAATCAAGCTCCCCATTCATTTTATTAAGTTCCGCAAGCTCGCTGTCAAATCTTTCTTCTTTACTTTGAGGCGCCGTTTCTTTTGCTTCCATGCCTACATCTTGTGGTACAGACGCAGTGCTTTCAACAAATTTTGTATCACTCGGGTGTTCAATTTCTCGTTCTATCTTTGTTGTTTCAAGTTGTGTTTTGATAGCCTCCGATGCCTTTTGTGTAATATTAGCATCTTCTACTAGTTCTCCTCTCGCTTGTCTTGCGCCACTTACAGCCTGTGCCGCAGTTTCTGTGGAAATGCGCGCGGCAGATGCTCCTCCGATCGGCGCGGCAGTCGACTTGATTCCATCAACAGTAGGTTTTGATTGTACTGGCGGAGGTGGTGGAGGCGGAGGCGTTGATATTCTTGGAGCGCTTTTAGAAGTAACGACTTGTGTAATAGATGTCTCTTCTTGTGTTAGTCGCTCTACATCTGTAGTGTCCCCAGCTTTTTGAGCAACAGCTTTTTCTGCTACTACTTGTTGTAAGTATGTTTTTTTTGCCACTGATGATCCCTGTGATACCACGTCAGTAACAAATGCTTGACGTTTTGCTGAATCCATTTGAGAAATTGCCGCTCGCAATGTTTTAATTTCATTAGGATTGCGCGAGGAAGCAACAGCTTCAAACGCAATACGTTGATCGTTTAGTGGCATTGTGTTTATTTCTCTTGGTGTGGTTCTAAATGTTTTTGCCGCCGTGCTATTTTGAATATCGTTTTCAATAGCGATGAGCTCCATACCACTTGATGCATCTTTCATCTCAATAAGATTTTGTGGAGCACGAGTAATAATTTCTTGTCTGTCTTGGTTTGTAAGCGCGAAATATCCCTTTGCCGCCTTTTCCGGACTTTGTTCGATTACTGTTCTAACTTTTGGCGAAAAAGCAACTGTCTCTGTTTCAATACGCGAAGAATCACGCGCCGTCTTGACCGCTTCTTGGTTCATATTTTTTCTCCCCTCACCGCTAACTCCTTTTGCAGTGGCTGCTGGAGTGGCAGTTACTGTTGCTGTACGCGCTGTTGGTCCGCCAGCTGGCGAAGATTCACTAACTGATGGTGTTGTCGATGTAATCACTATTGGTGTAACACCTCCTGTAGTGCCTCCACTATTTGTTGTTGGTGGATTTTCATTTTCCGGCGGTTTTCCATTACGGCTTCCCATTGCCTTAATAAACTCTGGTGATTTATTTTGTCCCGCTGCAATAAAGTCAGCTGTTATCGCTCTCGGAATCTGACTTCCAGATGGAGCGCTTTCATTTAGTCTCAATACAAGCGTACGCGCCCCCTTTGATGACTGGATATATGATTGCCGCGCCTTCTCATCCATTGCTCCATACATATCAGTGGCTTCGACTGGAGATTTAACAATTTTATCGCCCAATATTGTACCTAGTGCTGTGTGATATTGTTCTTTATTTGTGGTTCCTGCAAAAAGCCGATTAAATTCTTCCATTTTTGCGTCATCTTTGCTTTCCCAAGCCTTTTTCCATAGAGACGCCTTTGTATCTCCTCGTAATGAAGTGAATGCTCGCTTTTTCTCTCCGCGCAATTCATCTTGTTTTTGAGAATCTTCTGCGTTTGCTTGAATTTCCATATCCTTTTGTTCAAAATAATTTTCAATAGCTTCGTTTGTTGAATGAGAAAGCGTTTTAGCAGTAAATGTTTCTCGTAAATGAGGCTTCATATTACGCAAAGTCTCGCTAAATGTAGCCATAGAAACTGGATTTTGTGCGGCCTCCTCAAACATTTCTATTTGTTGTCGCTCATTCATAGCTTCAAACATGCTTGCGCGAATTTTTGGATCATCGTTCTCCGCAAGCATAAAATATCCGTACAATTTTCCAGCATTGTCTGCCAATGTGACGTCTTGTTTTGCCCTTGCTTTTTTAAATTCGGATCGTTGTGTTGCTGTAAAGCGCGTGGAATCAAGAAGTTTGCGTGCATTCTTTCCCGCTATATTATGATTTGCGTCTTTTGATCGTTCCAGCCCAGAAACAAATCTTTCCATTTCATCCGTGTCCTTAAATCCAGCAAGTACTTTTTCTTGAGCAAGTTCGTTTCCATTAGCAAAGAAATCCATTTTATCTTTTTTCGTTTCAGTATCAATTTTTAGTTTCCATTCTTCAGCATAAATAGCCGCCTGTTCATCAAGTGAAAAATTGTTTTTGATAATTTTATCCGCAATGATTCTTTGGCCCGCATTAAGTGTTGCCAAAAATCCAGCTCTTCTTTCTCCTGCAAATGAGCGCAAGATTTTTTCTTGTGTTGCTTCATTTTCTTTTTCAAATTTAGTGGCTTGTTTTTCTGGAGGCAACAAATTCCACGCCGCCGCATTAAATGCCGCTGTTTCATCTGGAGAAAATGCGCTATCAATAATTTGTTTTGCACTATCCTTGCTTGCTTGATTAAGGTTTTCTACAAAAAGAGCTTGAGCATTTGGATCTTTTTTCTGACGCAATATTTCTTCTCTAGCAAGATCGCTTATAAAATCATCGCCTGTTTTCGGATCTTTTCCACCAAACATAGTTGTCTGTTCTTGTTGTGATTTCAGCAAAAATGCCTGCGCCTCATACTTTGCGTATTCAGTTGGAGTAAGCATATTTTGGAGCAATATTTCCGCGTTTTTTCTATCAGCTTGATTAGTGAGCCCAGCAAGAAACAGCGCTCGCTGTTGGTCTGTTTTTTTGCGCAAAATTGCCTCTTGCGCTTTTGTATCTTTAAGTGCCAGGAAAGCCTTTCGTTGTTCTATAGGATCCTTTATAGCATTGACTTTTGCCGCTTCTGTTTCGAGCAATTTTTCCGATGGAAAATAATCTTGCATAATTTTTTCTGACGCATGTCTGTCCGCAAGTTTGCTAAGAAAACCTTCACGCTCATCATCTTTCATACCAAAAAGAATCGCTGATCTAGTGCGAGCATCAAGAGCCGTATCATTTGGATTGTTAAATCGTGCAAGTTGATTCCCGGCCGTGTCGTTATTAAATTGAGCTACTTTGTATGCCACATATTCGTTTGGCGCGAAATCTTTTGATAGAATATTTTCTGATAAATCTGCTGCGGCAACCAAATTTGGATTTTTACTATCGCGCAATTTTTGCACAAAATCAGCCCTCTCATTTTGATTCATAGTGCGAAGTACTCGTTCCTTTGCTTCGCGAGAAAGCCCAGCATACGCTTCGCGCTTTTGTTCTTCAGTTCCTTGCATCCTCTGATATTCAGAGGCATCCAAATCCGCTTTTTGGTCGGAAGCCAAAGATGTACCCAAAATACGATCCGCGAGTTTTCTTTGATCTCCAGTAAGATTGCCGAGTAATCTCTCTCGTTGTTTTTCGTTTAATTTTCGCAGTAGCGCTTGCTTTTCGGCAAAGCTCATTTCTTCCCACTTTTTTGCCTGATCTTCAGGAGATAATCTTGATATAAATGCGGCTGTTGCTTCTGCGGATTTTTGTCTGCCCCCTGCCGCCGCTCCTTTTTCAAGGTACCCTTGCAACCTTCGACCTATCCAAGGCCTTTGATTTTCAATAAATTTTTGAACCCCTGGCATTGAGCTTAATTGTCCTGCTGCGCGTCCAATTGTATTTCTTGCCGCAAATCTTCCTGCATACCCAGTTGCCATTTTTCTTCCGCTTTTTGCCCAACTAATTGCGGTGGATGCTCCCATAGCGCCCATTGAACGCCCCAATATGAGAGCCTGAATGAGTAAAATAATCGCCATAATATATCCGAAAATCAATCCAGGGTTGCTTATAAAATTTCCAGGATTTGCCCCTTTGTTTGCCAAACCGATTTTCAATATAAAAACAATCGCCAAATAAAGTAAAAATAAAAATGCGGGCAAGAAAAAACACTCCTGTATTAATGTGCTCCACCATTTTTTCCAATGTGTTTGCGTGTCCGGCAATATATAAAAAAGAAATGCCAATGGAGCAAGCATCAAAAGAACCGATATCATTGCCACTCGTACTAATAAAATGACAGCCGCGACAAAAAAAACAAAAACCAAAACAGCCATAAAAATAGCATTCCCCCATGCGGTAATTGCAAATGCTACGTCATCGCCCTCTGTTATTCCTTTAACAACCTCCCCCTGTGCAAAAGCATCTACTGATGGTCCAGTATTTTGCAATATGCCGTTTTCAAATTTATCAAGCGCTCCGGCATCTGGCGGCTTGAAGTTAAAGACATTTTGTATTCCCGTTCCTACCATTATTAGTTCAGAAACTGTTTTAGTATTATCATCTGTAATTGCGTTATAAAATTGGAGTCCCAATGTATTGCTTACATCTACCACCACAAGCCCGATAGTTAAACTGAAATTAATCAGCACCGCCATAATAATAAGGCCAGGAAGCAGTTGTTTTGCCGCGTAACTGCTAATACGAAGTATAGTGGCTATCGCGATAACCAAAAGCACCACAATAAAGAAAATATTCGCGACATCTCGAGATATGCCCCAGCCGATTTTTATTACTTCAAGTTTGTCGCCAAATCGGAGATTGTACATCAGCGCGGCTTGGAAAAAAAATTGAGAAACAGATAAAATATATGCAATTATAGAAACCATAAATGATCCAACCCATCCAAGCGCGCCAAGAATCCATTCTTTGACCAATGCGTGTGCTGGTTTTGCGATAAAAACAAAAAATACAAACACCAACGCGCTTATTCGCGCCACAATAAACCGATTTTGTTTCAATTTATTCCAAATATTTTTCATAAGCGTTATTCGCTGGAACACGATCTAAGCATTTGACGCTGGCTTAGCATTCTCTGATTAATTTGCCGTTGTTCAGCTTTTGCCATATCTGGAGTGCCAACCTGTGTCAATAGCTCTGATATTTTTCCTACTTCTGCGCCAATCATTTGTTGCGCCATACTAACGCGCGTTTTAGAAGAGAATGATGGACTATCCCATCTAAAAAGTGTTGTTACGTCATTTGGCACATCAAGCGATGGCTCTACATCGCCGTTTTTTTTAAGCACTTCATCTAAATATTCCAAGATAGCCTGTTGTTTAAAGAGTTCTTGAGAATAAAGCCCGCCATTTTCGTAATATCCGAGATCGCCTCTGCCGTTTTCATCTTTCAAATTATTAGAAAAATTAATAGGATATCCTACTTCTAGCGCAAGTTTCTCCATTTGACTTTTAGCATCTTCCAGATCGCCAGAAAGCCGTTCGGCTATGCTTATGTCTAGCGCGCACTTTCCCGCGCTATCTATATTTTTTTGTGTTTCATTTAGTTCATAAATAAATCCTGGACTGACGTCATCAACCAAATCAAGCGATTTTACTTTTATTTCCCAAATGCCGGCCAGATTAGAAATAGATTTGGTTACAGAAGCAGAAAGCTCATTAAGCGTTTTTTTTGCGTTTTCTATGTTTGTATCTTTAAGCGCCGTTCTTGAACCAGAAACAATATCCTCGCTTTCATTATCAGAAGCAATGCCTTGACTGCGCAAAGAACCAATGAAACTCGCGAGCGCCCCGCTAATAAGTTCGCTAAATTCATCAACCTGCTGTAAAGTATCAATTGGTCCTCCCAAAACCTTTGAAAGGTCGGATGCCACTGTGGTTCCTGGGCGCGTAATTTTACATTTTTTGATTGTTGGCGCGTCTTCAGCGTATGACGACTCTGGCAAGGGCTTATTTAATTCTTCTTGGAGCGCCTCTTGGCATTGATTATATGTCATTTCATCGGTGGTTCCTGGGACTATAAATCCATTGTCTTCAAGTGCGTAAAATGTTTCAGATGATCCGCCCATAGAGGATATTACGCAAGCCAAGTTTTTGGATTCAATCGGATTGACAAGTTCTGCTTCTTGACTTGGTTCTTCCACGCAGTCTTGCGTTCCCAAGGCGCCTTGGCTTGCAAGCGCCTCGTTGATGCGCGCTTGTCTTGCGCTTTCTTCACGCCTTTCTTTTTCTGCTTGTAGTTCCAAATAAGAACGATAAGGATTATTTCCTGGATTTGTCACGATACTATTCCATCCTCGCCAGCCTCCTTGAGAAAAGTCTCCGAGAAAATTTTGAAGACACGATTGTCCGCCAGTATTGTTTGTATCATCACACCCAACATCGCTTCCAAAATTTGATTGCAAACGGTTAAATACAGAGCGATTTGGATTTGAGCTAAATGAAGATAAGAGCGTTTCTTGAAAAGCTGGGTCAACTTTTTTGGTAACAGCCAACTCTTGCAAAAAGAATCGGCGTTGATTGCTGACGGCGCTCCGGGATACTTTTTCCCAATCGGTCACAAAAAGCGCTTTGCCAGTCTCTCCTCTTGCGTTTCCTCCTCCTCGCACTTGAGTTAAAATTGTGTTTGCCTCGCTATGTATCTGGGCTTTGGCCGCAACCCATGCGATTGGATCAAGCACTTTGTCTTTAACTTCAGCAAGAATATCAAGAACCCAACTTGCTTGGCTGGCAATAGTAGTAAGAACGCTTTCTACCTGTGTTATGATATCAGACGGAAGCTGTATAGTGGCTGTTACAATGACAGGAACACCGACTGCCGATACTGATGATACAAAAGAAAACAGAATCAAACTTATAAAAACGGCAATATATAAAGTTTTAAATTTTGCGAACATAATTAATTATTTAATGGAAAATATTTATAAAAATATGCTCCCGGCTCGTTTTTATTGAAAATTATTTTGTCGCGATCCATGTGTTCTTTAAGATTTTTTAAAAAATCCGCGAATCTAATAATTTGTGATCCATTATATTGAGCGCCAGCAATCGCGCCCAATGGGTCGCTTGCAAAATTTCTCATTCTTTCGTCCCCATATTTAAAATTATTAGCAAGATTAAGCAATTCTAAATGTATATTCGCGTAATTTGCCGGCACCTCTTCTTTCATTAAAAAAGCTACATATTTTTTACCGGCTGTAATATAAGGATCAAGCGCGTTTAATTTTGATAAGTCGTTTGAAGAGATAGCGTTTTTGAAAATATCAAGATCTAAAACATCTAGCTCCTTGTAATATGTGATGTCTGCTTGTCCGATATCATTAATATATTCTCTTGGAGATTGTCGCGTGGAAATTATTATATCTTTTTCAGTAAACTCATCTTTGTGATAATCAGCGAGTTTTTTTTGAAAATCTTGTGTAAATGCGGCGTTAAGATCGTTTTTTTGTTCTTCATCAAGAGGCGCCCCGTCGCTTAATCCTTTTGTAACAAGATATCGTATAAGTAAGTCGTTGCTTAATTGATTTGTAAGGGCGTTGGTTGTTTTGCTGTTTGCGACGGCTGACCCTGGTTCATATCCTGGCAAATAATCATTTGGGCCAGCAATTGTCGGATCTCGGTGCGATTGTGTCTCTTCTTCGTCTGTAGTGCCATCGCCGTCCGTATCTGGATTTTGCTGATCTGTGCCCCAAATTGTCTCTTCCCAATCTTTGAGGCCGTCATTGTCGCTATCTTTAGATGCGAGGTCATACGCTTTTATGGAGGCTATTTCTTGTGAGGTGAGCAGCGCTTCTTTTGCAATAAACCCAAACCGATTTATTGAATACAACACCAACCATCCGCCCAAAATTACTCCAAAAGCGGTCCCCACTGTTTTAAAAAATTTTGCGCTTGGTAAATAGTCCAATTGTTTAATTTTTAAGCCAAATAATCCTATTTATTATACCATTTATTAGGACATCTTTTGCTTATTTTCTCCTGTGTATAACTTAATTTGTGATATAATATAAATATTATGGGTTTGAGACAAAAATTGATAGTTATGCTGACGACGCTGGCTCTATTTTTACTGCCAGCGGTAAGTTATGCCGGTTTTGATTTTTTTGGTGGAAAAATTACCGCTAGATTTGATGTTGATACAGAAACCTTTTTGAAGGTAAGCGGCAAATCAGGAAGTTATGGATTTAATTCTACTGTGTGGGCCGTGGGGCCTATGAAATCTTGTTCTTCAGGTCAATATATTTTGGGGTGGGGAGTAATTAAAAAGGTTGTTGATCATAGAATTATTATGCCCATTGTCGGCATTTGTAAATAATAGCACTTTTGGTTTATGGGTTTGCATGAGTTAAGAAAAAATTCTCGCACACCAAAGCATTCATTGATTTGGCACAAAATATTTGACACTCATTTATTGTTTTGCAATCGGACGGACCTTGTTGTTCAAGCAATTGATTAAGAAAATCTTTGCTCTTAAGCTCAATCACAGCCTCTTGAAGTTGTTGTATTTCTATATCTGAAAATGAATCATTATTTACAACAGACGGTAGCGTAGTTGAAGACAATTGTCCCATAGAAACAGGCGTCAATTGTCCTATATAGTTATTTTGAGTGCTTGGGGGGACAATAATTGCATTTAAATTTTTCATCGCCGTGCTGATAGCATCGGTTATCAGTTGTTTGTTGGCAATTAGTCTGCTTGTTGGCCCAAAGTAGCCAAAGATAGGAGAAATGTTGTTTGTTTGTTGGAATTTTTTTACACCAGCAAGCGTAAGAGAAAAGAAGTTTCCAGTCACAGGCCCTTGATAGAATCCTTCTTGTTTTAAAAAACTCTGGAGTCGCGAAACATCTGAATTGTTTCGAAGACCAAAATAAAGGTTTTGGTCAAATGTCGAAATGCCTGTTGTTTGTGCGGTGGTAATGTCAAAATTAATAATTAGACTTCCCAACAACAAAAGTAAAACAATCTGGCTTTTCATGAGCTTATTGTACTAAACGCGCGGGCAGGTGTAAAAAAATTTATTGTTCGAAGTCCGACTTCAATCAATTCCATAATTGTGCCCAATCATCCAAAGAAAGCTCTTCTGGTCGTTTTTTGGCAAATTTTTCAAACATACCATCACTTGGCTGTGAAACAGCCAAGTGAGTGTTTAATAGATTTGATAACGATTTTTTAAGGGTTTTTCGTTTTTGTTGGAAGGCCGATTTCAAAACGGCAAAAAATACATCAGGCTTTATTTTATTTTTTCTAAACCATGCATCAGAAATTCTGCTAATTTGGACAATGGCAGAATCTACTTTTGGAGGAGGCATAAACGCGCCTTTTGGCACTTTGCGGATGATTTTTGGCGTTCCATACGCTTTTACCGAGAGTGACAAAAGCGACTCTTTGCCATCTTTTGCAACAATTCGCTCCGCTACTTCCTTTTGCACCATTATCACCATAATGCTTGGACTTGGAGATCGCATCTCCAAGTTGTTCCTGTCGAGGAAAAGTCGCAAAAATTTTCCGGTAATATAATATGGAATGTTTGCTGCAATTTTGTATCTTTTTTTCAAACCAAGTTCATCAATCTTTATTCTCAAAATATCTCCTTCTATAATTTTTACATTTAATACTTCGGCAAATTTTTTCTTGAGAATGGCGACGAGCTCTCTATCTTTTTCCACGGCAATAACTTTTTTTGCACGCATCGCAAGAAGCTCGGTCAGAATTCCCATGCCAGGACCAATTTCCAAGATAACATCTTTTTTAGAAATATTTGCGGCATCAATAAGCGAATTTAAAATATTTTTATTGTTTAAAAAGTTTTGTCCGAAATGTTTTTTATATTTGAATTTCATAAGTTTATTTGAATTGCTAAATTGTCATTATTATTCAATAAAAATATTTTCTTCAATTTCTTCCGGCTTTCCTATTGTTTCAGTAAGGTGTTTTGGTATCTCGCGTAAAAATCGTGAAGGAATATTGCTTATTCGCTCACCAAAGATATTTCTTTGTGACGCGAGCGTCATATACAAATAAGTTTTGGCTCGCGTAAGCGCAACATAGAATAATCTACGCTCTTCTTCAAGCTGTTCCGGATCAAACGACATTGTATGCGGCAAAAGCCCCTCTTCCATGCCGGCAATAAACACTGCTTCAAATTCCAGTCCTTTTGCGGAGTGCATAGTCATCAAGCTCACACGACTAGATTCTTGTTCATATTTATCATCAATTGAAAACAGCGAGATGTGTTCCAAAAATTTATCTATCGTCTCCGTTGTTTTCGCAAGTCCTAAAAGTTCTTCAATATTTTGCCATCGTTCAATTCCTTTGTCTGTGCCATCGTTGATATATCCTTTGTATCCAGTAGTAAAAATAATTTTTTGTATTAGCTGAAATGCAGTCAATTCTTTTGCTGATGCGCGCAAACTTTTTATTAAATCTTCAAAGTGTTTTATTTTTACCATTTCCGAATCCGAAAAAACTCTTGTATTTCCTAACGCTTTTGCTGACAATATCTTGCCGATACCGCGCGGAGGGGTGTTGATAATTCGTTTTTTGCTGATTTCATCGCTCGCATTTTGTACAAGTCGCACATAGGCCAACAAGTCTTTTATTTCCCTGCGCTCGTAAAATTTTACTCCTCCGATTATTCTATATGGAATATTTTGTTGCAACAATATTTCTTCAAGCGCTCTAGACTGGGCGTTGGTCCTATACAATATAGCGATGTCTTTATAATTTATTTTGTGCTGACATAGCGATTTGATTTCTCTAGATATAATAGTTGCTTCTTGGCGCTCATTTTCGGCAAAAAAGATTTTAATTTTGTCTCCATCGGATTTTTGTGTCCACAATTTTTTGGGTAAACGAAGCGCGTTTCTTTCGATTACCGCATTTGCTGCATCTAAAACTATTTTGGTAGAACGATAATTTTCTTCCAAAGTAATTGTTTTGGCGTCTTTGTAGTCTTTCTGAAACCGTAAAACATTTTTAAAATCAGCTCCGCGCCAGCTGTAAATCGCCTGATCAATATCGCCTACCGCGAGAATATTCCCATGTTCCAATGAAAGCAGTTTAGAAATCATGTATTGTACATCATTTGTATCCTGATATTCGTCTATATTAATATATTGCCAGCGTTGTTGATATTTACGCAGAAGCTCATTGTCTTTTTGAAGTTCTAGTGCTGGAAGTAAAATAATATCATCGAAATCAAGAAAATTCTGCGCTTTCTTTTTTTGTTCATACAGATTCCAAATTTTTCCCGTCATCGCGCCAAAAAAATCTTCTCCTTGTTTGTAATATTTTGAATTTTCCAAAAATTGTTCAAGAGTAGTAAGCGCGTTTTTAAATTTTGAAATATGATTTTTGATTCTGCCTGGATCAAATTGTTTTGGATCTATGGAAAGTTCCAACAAAGATTCTTTGATGAGTTTCAGCGCGTCGTCCTCATCAATAATGGTAAAATTTTTATCAAAACCAAATCGTGCCATATTTTCTCTAATCATAAGAAGTCCTAACGCATGAAATGTCCCTATGAATGGACGTCCGACGTCCATTGCTTCAACTCTTGAAAATACGCGGCTACGCATTTCTTCCGCCGCCTTATTGGTAAAGGTTACTGCGAGAATTTTATCTGCTGGGATATTGCAATTAGTGATAAGATGCACAATATGATCGGTGATCACTTTGGTTTTACCCGCGCCAGCTCCCGCTACCACAAGCAAAGATCCCTTCGTCGTCTCCACCGCCTCTTTTTGTTTTGGATTTAA
>CAYIWH010000019.1:0-14575 GCA_964367075.1 uncultured Candidatus Saccharibacteria bacterium
TTCGTTCATATACCTTCATTTTATAGGTGTTCGGATTCAAAGGTAAATTTCGCATACGCTAACTTACGCATTCGCCACAGCAAAAAGCGCCCTATTAACTAAGGACATTTCTTGCTGTGGCGAAAGCCAAAATCAAACAGCAAAAAGGACAAGTTTCCAGAGGGGACAAGTCCAGAAGGAGACACGTCATGGGTGCAGTTATGACAAGTCGGCAAGCGGCTGAGTTGGATTTCGCGCTGGAAAGAAATGGTTATACCTCTGCGGATGTAAAGAAACTCTCGGGCGGAGATATTCTCGCCCATCTACTTCCTATTGTTCGGGCATATGGTGATGCCGTGCCAATGGTAGCAGTGGCATATAATTTCCTTTCCCCGCGTGCAAAGGTTGCTCTCCCAGTATGCGCCGCCTTCAACCCCAAGTCTTTCTACAAGACTCGCACAGGTCTCTACGTTTGGGGGAGCTTCACCGATCGCATTCTTCCAACGGCACCAATACTGAAATCCAGCCAAGCAACAATCATCGCCTCATTTGATCTTGTAAAGCAAGCAAACGACACGGAAATTCGTGTCGAACTCCGCAAGAATTATGTATGGGAGGACGCAAGCATATTTTGTGCTCATCTTGCTGGCATGATTAATCGTCAACCAAACGGGAAAGATGGCGACCTCATTTCCAACAGATATGCAAACATCTTCTACGTTCGTGGTGTCAATAGCGAGGTCTTCACGGTCAGCGTGGACTGGGACTCCGGCGGCAGGGAGTGGGACGTGTATGCCCATCCGCTTGACGACACGCGGTGGAACGCAGGCAGCCGGGCCTTCTCTAGCAACTGCTAGTAGCTTGGCACTAAGCCCTCAAGCACTTAGTCCCTTGGACTCTTTGACACATGTCGGAGGGTTCAAGGGATTTTTTTATTTTACTATTTTTTGATATACTATTCACGAAGTTCTTATATTGTTCCGGTTACGGCTTGGGCAGAGGATTTTGAATATATTGAATGTCGGAGTCATTTCGGCTAAGGCCTGAACGAGCGCATATCCAATATGTTCTTACAAAAATAATAGCAGTTGGTGATCGACATTGGCGGACTTATGACGTCCCAGATTCGATACAGCTTGAAGAGTATTCAACAAGCAGTGGCAATGATGATGTTGGTTACAAAATGAGCGAGGTCTTCACGGTCAACGTGTACTGGAACTCCGACGACAAGAAGTGGAACGTGAATGCCAATCCGCTTGACGACAATCGGTGGAACGCAGGCAACCGGGCCTTCTCTAGCAACTTAAAGCGTTTCTCCTGTTTTACTATTTAGGAGCAGGAGTTTTTGATACCAAACCCTTTTTCCATCCGCCCAACATTCTTCCAACTTCAGCGAGGTGTCCGCCGAGATGCATGTATTTTTTCTCGTCAAGAGCTCTTATCTCCCATGACAATTGTAAGAGGAGCTTGAGAAGATCTACTCGAGAAATAGTGCGATTGAGTAGCCCTATTTTAGTATCTTTGGGTGCGTAGCTTGCCAAAAAACAGTATTCAATAGAAGCCAAAAAAACCTCATCAATTTTAGATCCGAGCGTGTAACGATTTTGTTTGGGAAAGTGGACAAGGTATTCCTGCCATGTCCCATATATATCTTTCAATTTCAAAACAACGGGGATAAGTTTTGGTTGCGAAAGCGTTGGGGGGGGGTAGCATTAGAAGTATGAGTCAAAGATATTTTATTCATACCTATAATGGTATCATTTCTTACGAAAATTTGCTTTTCGCGTGGAAAGAGTTTTTAAGAGGAAAAACTAAAAAACGCGATGTACAATTATTTCAATATTATTTGTCCGACAATGTTCAATCTCTTCACGATGATTTAAAAAACAAAACTTATCTACATGGCGAATATCACGCTTTCAACATCTCTGACCCAAAACCAAGAAACATCCACAAAGCAAGCGTGCGAGACCGACTATTGCATCATGCTATCTATCGAAAATTGTATCCCTTTTTCAACAACACGTTTATTGCTGATTCGTATTCATGCCGATTGGGCAAAGGAACACACAAAGCAATGAAAAGATTTCACGCTTTTGGATACCAAGTATCACAAAATCACACTAAAACTGTTTGGGTTCTCAAGGGTGACATACGGAAATTTTTTGCTTCAATTGATCAAGACATTCTTATCAAAATTCTAAAAAGTTATATACCTGATCAAGATAGTATTGATCTTTTGTCAAAAATCATAGTTAGTTTTCAATCAACAAAGAAAGGAGTTGGCTTGCCACTGGGCAATCTCACCTCTCAGCTTTTAGTAAATATCTATATGAACAAGTTTGACCAATTCGTAAAACACAAACTAAAAGCAAAATACTATATTCGATACGCAGATGATTTTGTTATTATGTCTCAAGATAGAAAGTGGCTTTTGGATATACTTTCTCAAATGAAAGATTTTTTAGAAAAAGAACTTCATCTTCAATTACATCCCGACAAAGTGTCCATACAAACATTTGCTTCGGGAGTAGATTTTCTTGGATGGATACATTTTACTAAACATCGGGTGTTGCGTACAGCGACCAAGAAAAGAATGTTGCGCGCTATACAAACAAAGAGCGGCAAAGAAAAAGTAGTCGCGTCATATCTTGGGATGTTGGGGCACGGGAATACAGAAAAGTTAAAGCAGAAAGTTTTGGATATAGCTGATGTAATCAATAATTGATATATAAATACACCCCACTTTTCTTTTTTTACAAATAATGTACAATAAAAAACTATATGAAAGTACGGATATTGGCGTTTATAATTTTGATTGTTGGGCTTGCGGCCGGGTTTTATGACACAGAGCATATTTTGGGATATTCAAATTCTTGGTTAAAACCATTTAGACTAGGTCTTGATTTGCAGGGTGGAACTCATTTGGTGTACCGCGCTGATATATCTTCTATTCCATCTGGCGAAGTCAAAGATGCTATGGATGGTTTGCGCGATGTGATTGAGCGGAGAGTTAATTCTCTCGGTGTATCAGAGCCGTTGGTACAGACAGAAAATGTTGCAGGCGACAATAGGCTGATTGTAGAGCTTGCCGGAGTATTTGATATCAAAGAAGCGATTCGCGCCATAGGTGCTACGCCATTTTTAGAATTTCGCGAATTAAGCTCTGAAGCAAAAATAAAACTGCAAGACAAATCGTCATATGGAAAAATTAGTGTTACTGATTTTGTTACAACCAAGCTGACTGGGCGATTTTTGCAACATTCTACGATGGAGTTTGCCAATACCACAGCGTCTCCGGCTATTTCTTTGCAGTTTAATGATGAAGGTTCAAGGTTATTTGAAGAAATAACCACAAACAATGTGGATTATCCGGTTGGTATTTTTCTTGATGGCATTATGATAAGTAATCCTGTAGTGCGTGAAAAAATTACAGGAGGCAAGGCGCAAATTACAGGTCAATTTACCATTCAAGAAGCAAAAAGTCTCGTACAAGGACTAAATACAGGGGCGCTTCCTGTGCCTATTACGCTTCTTTCTCAACAAAGCGTTGCTGCATCGCTTGGGCAAGAAGCATTAACAAAAAGCTTATGGGCAGGAATTTATGGCACGATTATTGTAATGTTGTTTATGATTTTGTGGTATAGATTACCAGGAATTATCGCAGTGCTCGCGCTTGGAGTGTACGCGTCGATCACACTGCTTTTATTTAAATTAATTCCTGTAACATTATCATCTGCCGGCATTGCTGGATTTATTTTATCGATTGGGATGGCAGTTGACGCGAATATTTTAATTTTTGAGCGAATGAAAGAAGAATTGCAATTAGGCAAAACAATTGATACAGCGATGACTGAAGGGTTCAAGCGCGCATGGACTTCCATTCGAGATTCAAATGTTTCAAGTCTTATTACCTCTGTAATTTTATATTGGTTTGGTACGAGTATAGTGCGTGGTTTCGCGCTGACTTTAGCTTTAGGTATTTTGGTTAGTATGTTTACAGCAATCACAGCATCGCGCTTTTTCTTACGCGCGCTCCCGCACCGCGGAGAAGGAAGGGCTGTACGATTTTTGTTTGGCACGGGTGTTCGGTAAGGTCAACATTTTTTATTGCATATTGTTTACATAGTGCTACGCTTGAAAAGGAGAATATTTTACAATTGAGGTTGCGAATGGCGCGAGAGCCAAATGACGAGTTCTGGGTTCATAAAAATTTGTTACGTGAATTGATAGGAGCTATTGCGATTGTCGCGATTGGCCTAAAAAAACGAAGAGAATATATTGAACTGCAAAAAAAATTTTTAACAGACAAGCCAAAAAAAGATGGAATTTTGATTTTTGAAGGATTTAGCGCGCCCCAGTTTCCTTATTTTTCTTTAAGTGTTGATCTTTCAAAAAAATTGCATATACCATCAAGGGTGGCGGATTTCGGCAAATTTAATTTGCATAGTTACGCGGAAATGATGCAACTTGCAGATATAGGGTTTTTGGATATGCTATCTTGTTTTCGTCTTCAGAGAGTTCATCTTATAGGCCATAGTCTTGGAGGCCCAGTTGTATTGTGGCTTTTGGGAAAACACCCGGAAAGTGTTGGCAAAGTTTTTTGTGTTGCCAGTCCTTCAAATCCGCCATTTGCGGAAACAGCATGGATTCCTTTACAAGCGTTAATTTCCTTGGTAGTTGCTAAATTTTCTTTTCAAAAGGCGCTTTTGGCAGAAATTGTTGTTAGTGCACAGCCATACGCGGATCGCATTACAACTATTTCTACGGCTAATGATAAAATTTTATCTCAAGTAGCAACGCATTTTCCAGACAACAGGGCCACAAACATTGTGTATTATTTTGATTCTCAAAAAAGAAAAAAAACACTATCACAACAAGCGTCCAATGTTTTATATGATTCGCATGGAGGCATTGTTTATCATCCAGAAACGAGGAAGATTGTAATACAAACAATTCTGGATTCACTTAAAAAATAAACACATTTTTATATATAAAAGCCACGATGTGGCTTTTTTCTCTTGACGATTTATCTTGAGAGAGCTAGGCTGGTTGCAATGAAAAAAAATGCAATTATTACCGTATTTTCAGCTTTATTGCTGTCCTTAAGCTTTCAACTATCGCATGCTGATGTTGGAGATATTGCAATCTCAGAAATTTTATTTGATCCGGTAAGCGCTGATACAGGGCTAGAATATATTATTATAAAAAACTTTGGTGCTGAAAACATAGGTATGGCTGGATGGGATTTGTATCCTGACGGCATAGGATATTTTACTTTTCCGGATTTTTTATTTGGCGCTGGAAAGCAAGTAAAAATAATATTGAGATCAAGCGGCGACAATGATGAAACAAATATATATCATTCCACTGCAACAAGTAATATGGGCAATTCTTCCGGATCTGTGGCGCTTTTTTCAAGTACAACTCACAATAAAGATTCTATTGTGTCGTTTGTAAGGTATCAAAAATCCGGAAGTACCGAAAGAAAAACTTGGGAATCTACTGCAGCTGGTGCTGACCTTTGGACCGCCGGAACATTTATTGACATTTCTAATTTAGTTGAAGGTCAGTCAATTTTGCTTGAAAATTTGTCTCAGAAATCAAGTGCGCAAGGTTGGATTCTTCAGACGCTTGAAAACACACAACCGCCTTTAGAAGAGCAAAACACAATTATAGATACAAATAATAATAGTGAATCATCAAGTTTGCCGAGTACCGCATATTTTAATCCATTGCCAGCAGAAAAAATTAAAGCATATGCAGGCAAAGATATTACTATACTTGTAGGTGCTGAAGCGAATCTAATAGGATATGCCGAAGATTTAAAAGGCGAGTCGTTGGATGGCGCGCGTTTTTTGTGGAATTTTGGTGATGGCTCAATAGGCGAAGGGAAAAGCGTTTTGCACATATATCGTTTTCCAGGGGTTTACACGGTTTTTATGGATAGTTCCGTTGGCATATACAGCGCGTCTGACACAATGAAGGTAACAGCAATAGAAAGTCCGCTTTCAATTTCCGAAATTAAATCAGGAACAAATGGGTGGATTGAAATAAAAAACAACTCGGCTCGTACCATAGATATTTCCGGATTTGGCATCAGTGTTTCAAACTCAAAACCATTTTTTATGCCTCCAAAAACCATAATTTCGCCCTGGGCAGAAAATGTTTTTGGATCAGATGTTCTCAAATTTACTGTTCCATACGAAGGCGATGTTATTTTGTTGTATCCAAACGTGTCTGTGTTGTTAAAAATATCATACAAAAGTTCTATGATTGCAGACGATGAAAGTTTAAATTGGACAGGAGTCGAATGGATAATTGCAAAGGCTACCCCCGGAGAAAAAAATAATATCAAAGAATCAGTACCGAAGACAACAGTCTCCAAAAATACACAAACAAAAACAATTGCAAATAATTCTATTCAAAAAAAAACAAGCATCATTGCGAGCGCTCCAAACAAGATATCAAATAATATTGTCAATTTGTCAGATGATCCAAGCAATCAGTTTTCTGCATCGGTTGTTGATTTATCGCCAAAATTATTTGGTGGTTATCTCTGGTTGATTATTGGAATAGGAGGCGGCGTGGTTGCCGGATTTCTGTTTTTGGTTATAAAAAGAATTATCTCAAGTAATTAGTGCATATTTATGGCTTTTTTGCGTTATACTATTAATTATGGCGGAAAAGCCCATTATTTTAGTATTTACGACCGCGTATAAACCCTTTGTAGGAGGAGCTGAATTAGCGATTCAAGAAATTGCCACGCGACTCAAGGATAAATACGATTTTATTATATTAACCGCCCGCCTGCGACGCGCTTCAAGGAAGGAAGAAATATATACGGAAGGCACAGTAATACGATTGGGAATAGGGACGCCAATTATTGATAAACTTTTATTACCGTTTTTTGCTTTTTTTGCGGCGCGAAAAATAATAAATCAGCACAAGCGCGTCGTGTTGTGGAGCGTTATGATTTCATACGCGTCTATATCCGCATATTTTGTTAAAATTTTTTATAATCATATTCCTTTTGTTTTAACCATTCAGGAGGGCAATCGTGAATGGGAAAAGTTTCCAAGTAAATTGTGGTGGCATATTTTTTGCAAAACCAAATTGATTAACCACATAACCGCTATTAGCAATTTTCTCAAAGACCGCGCGCGTGAAAAAGGATACAAAGGAAAAATTTCAATTGTGCCCAATGGCGTTGATGAAAAATTATTAACGCTATCAACCAAGCGGTCCGATCGCCAAATGGCGGATGGACCGCAAATAATTTTTTCCACATCGCGCCTTGTTTATAAAAATGGTATTGATATTGTACTTGATGCTTGCGCAAAACTTAAAGACAAATTTAATTTTAAATTAATTTTAGCCGGCGATGGAGAAGAAAGTCAAAAATTAAAGCTCCAAAGTCAAAGATTGGGAATTGAAGATAGAATGGAATTTTTAGGTGGCGTACAACACCAACAATTACAAGAATATTATGCAAAAGCTGATATTTTTGTCCGACCTTCGCGCTCTGAAGGATTGGGCATTTCATTTCTAGAAGCAATGGCGGCCGGCTTGGTTACTATTGGAACACCGGTTGGAGGCATTCCTGATTTTTTGGAAGATGGAAAAACAGGATTTTTTGCGAAGTTGGAAGATGCGGAAAATCTTGCAAATGTTTTGCGCAAAGTTTTTACACTGTCTGCCGAAGAAAAAAATAACATTATTAAAAACGCAAAATCAGAAATTGAAAAACGCTTTCTCTGGAAAAATATTGCAATTCAAATGGACAACATTTTTTTAAGTGAATTGAAAATTAATCAATGAATAAACCAATAAAGATACTTATTGCTACACCATTGTATCCGCCCGACATCGGAGGTCCGGCGACATATAGCAAAAAACTTGTTGAAGAATTGCCCAAGCATGATATTGATGTTGATATTTTAAGTTTTGGAGAAGTTAAACATTTGCCAAAAATTATTCGCCATATTGTGTATTTTTTTTATGTTTTGCGTCGTGGGAAAAATATAGATATTATTTATGCACAAGATCCGGTGAGCGTAGGGCTTCCGTCCGCATTAGCATCATTTTTTTTAAGAAAAAAATTTTTGCTTAAAATTGTCGGTGATTATGCGTGGGAGCAAGGTATGCAAAGATTTGGTGTTGAGGATCTACTCGACGAATTTTTGGCAAAAAAATATAATTTTCGTGTAGAGACGTTGCGTACCATCGAACGGTTTGTGGCGCGTCGCGCAGTGCGGATTGTTGTACCAAGTGAATATCTCAAGACTGTTGTAGTACGATTGGGAATTGATGCTCAAAAAGTAACGGTCATTTACAACGATGTCGCGTTGCCCAAAATGATTATGACCCATGATGATGCTCGAAGCCAATTGGGCTGGAAACCAAACGAAGTTGTTTTTGTATCCATAGGACGACTTGTCCCATGGAAGGGATTCGTTGTGTTAATTAAAAGCATGAAAAATATTCTTGCGCAGTACCCGCATGCAAAGTTGTTTATTATCGGCAATGGCCCGCAGTATGGATATCTGAGGGATACCATTTACGCCGCGGGATTAGAAAACAATGTTTATTTATTGGGCGTATTAACACACGACGCGGTGATAAAATATTTAGTAGCGGCAGACGTTTTTTTACTTAATACAGGGTATGAGGGATTTTCGCATCAGTTATTGGAAGCGTTTGCGGTTGGTACTCCGACCATCACTACCGACGCGGGTGGCAATCGTGAGATTGTTAAAGAAAATGGCAACGCACTTGTGGCGGATTATAATTACCAAAAGGCGTGGGTGGATATGATGCTCAGCGTTTGTGCGGATAAAGATTTAAGAAAACGCCTTAGTACCGAATCTCGTTTGAATGTAGCCAAATATCAGCAAAACCGAATGATAGAAAAAACAGCTAGCTTTCTTAAATCATTATGAAAGTTTTAATGTTATCTACCGATCAGAAAATTTTTGATTTAAATTCTGAAGCACATCAGCGTATGATTGGGTATGGTGGTTTATTTGATGAACTGCACATTATTGTGTATACAAAATGTGGGCTTATTTCAGAAAAAAAAGTAGATATTTCAGCCAATACATTTGTATACCCGACAAATTCTAAATACAAACTTTTATATATTTTTAATATATTTTTTATTGCGCAAAAAATCTTAAAAGAAAGAACTAGCAAACAAAAATGGGTGATTACATCACAAGATCCTTTTGAAACCGGCCTGGCAGGATATTTGTTAAAACGATTTTATTGTTTGTCTCTGCAAATTCAAATACATACTGATTTTCTAAGTCCATATTTTAGTGCAGAGTCGATAAAAAATAAGCTACGAGTAATTTTAGGGAAAATTATTGTTAAAAGAGCAGATGGCATTCGTGTTGTGTCAGAAAGAATCAAAAAATCTATAATTAAAATATATCCCTCACTCGTATCTCGAGTAGTAGTACTACCTGTTTTTGTGGACATAGAAAAAATACGTCATGCAAACATTAGAGTTGATTTACACAAAAAATATCCACAATTTGATTTTATTATTTTAATGGCCTCTCGCTTGACCAGAGAAAAAAATATACCAATGACAATTGGCGCCATGAAAGTAATTGTAGAAAAATATCATAAAATAGGCCTTATAATTGTAGGTAGCGGGCCAGAGCAAAATAATATCCAAAGTATTATTAAGGAGCATAATTTGCAGAAAAATGTCATTTTAGAGCCATGGACCGATGACATGCCGTCTTACTACAAAACTGCCGATTGCTTCGTTCTTACTTCAAATCACGAGGGATACGGAAGAACTGTGATAGAGGCCATGGCATCAGGATGTCCGATGATTATGACGGATGTTGGTGTTGCAGGAGAGCTGGTAAAAAACGATATATATGGCGCAATAATTTCTGTTGGTGATATTGTGGCGCTGACAAGCGTTTTAAATAGTATAATAGATGATTTATTATATCGCAAGGCATTGTGTGCTGTCGCGCTGATTATTATAAACAACATGACAAGTAAAGATTCATACTACTTACAGTATAAATTGTTGTTTGAAAATATATGATTAAAAAAAAGATGTATTATATCGCGAATGCTCGCATTCCTACGCAAAGAGCACACGGCCTACAAATTATGAAAATGTGTGAGGCCTTTGTTGATAATGGCGCTGATGTGGAGCTTGTACTGCCCGAAAGATTTAATGAGCTATCTGATGATCCATTTCAGTATTATAATGTTCAGCGCAACTTTACTATTAAAAAGCTTTTTACGATTGATATTGCTCCACATCGTGAGCCGGCTCACCCTCTTTTTTATTTACTACAATCATTGTCATTTGCCGTAATGGCGTATTGGTACTTATTGCAAAAAAAAGATGCTTATATCTATTATCGTTTTGATAAGACGCTTCTGATAATGTTTTCTTTGTTCAGAAGACGAAATATAACTTGCGAGGCCCATTTTTTGATTACAGGATGGCAACAGAAACTTTTATTGAATAGCACCAATGTTGTGGTAGTAAATCGGGTGGCGAAAGAAATATACGACCAAAAGACTGATTTTGAGGAAAAAGTTTTGACGGCGCCGGACGGTGTCTCGATGCGTGATTTTGAAAATATGCCTGATCGCGTTTCTGCGCGCGCTCAATTGCATTTGCCGCGAGATAAAAAGTTGGTTATATATACTGGATATTTTTATCAGTGGAAAGGCATCGATACGTTGGTGCGTGCCGGAAAGTTTTTACCGCGAGACGTTCATATAGTAATGGTAGGCGGCTCCGAAATAGATACTTTCCCTATGCGTGCTTTAGTACAAGAACTAGAATTAGATAATATTACCTTTGTAAAATTTAAGCCTTATGACGAAATTAGACTATACCAAAAAGCCGCTGACTGTTTGGTGGTAACTGGGTCGGCGCATCACCCAGAATCCAATTTGTTCACATCACCGTTAAAATTGTTCGAATATATGGCATCAGGAAATCCTGTTGTCGCATCGCGTACGCGCGCTATTGAAGAAATATTGCAGAACGATCGCAATGCATGTTTGGTGGAGCTAGATGATCCGAAGCTTCTTGCCGACGGCATTGGCAAGATATTATCGGATCAATCACTCGCGGTTCGTTTAGCGCAACAGGCCAAGCAAGATGTGACACAATATGATTGGGATCATCGCGCACGCCACATAATATCATTTATCGAAGCGCGTGCATCTCAGCCAAAGGTGCTTTATCTTTTTGCGGGAGAACGGCGATGGATGGTTAGATTATGGCAAAAAGGAAAATTTCCCGACTCTCAATTTATTGGCCTCAATCATATACATAATTATGGCGTGAATGCGAGATTTATGGAAACTTTGCTAATGAATTATTTACGCAAAATTAATTTTAATTTAGCTCAATTGCCCGCTATTTTAAAAATACGGCGCTATAATTCAGTATTTTTATGCTCTAATTTATTATTTGTATTTTTGATTAAAAAAATATTTTGTTTTAAAAAACCAAAAATTATCTTTTATAATACCTTTTTTACAAACACACTTAAGCGCAATACGTCCGGATGGTACGCCCGCATAATACGAAGTGCTATTTCGTCTTTAGATATGATTATATGTCCATCTACCGCCCAAAAAGAATTTTTGGAAGAGAGTGGGTTTGATTCCAAAAAAATTATTTTTATTCCCAATGGAGTTGACGATGTTTTTTTTAAACCATGTACAATCAACAAAAACAATACATATGAGTACATATTAAGTATTGGCAAAGATATGGGTCGAGATTATCAAACGCTTATTAATGCGGCGCGCGGACTTGATATCAAAGTACGCATTGTCGCTTCTCTACGTAATTTACAAAATATTGATGCTATTCCTTCAAATGTTGAAGTATTGTATGATGTGCCACAAGATGAAATAAGAGAGTTGTATTGCAATGCGAAGTTTGTGGTATTGCCCACATTCGGAGCAGATCACTTAGACGCTTCAGATTGCTCGGGTCAATATGTTTTATTGGAATCCATGGCTTCCGGAAAAACAGTTATTGTAACAGACCGAAACACACTGAAAGATTATGTTGTGAATGGAGTAAATGCTATTATTGTGCCGACACAAAATTTATTGATACTTAAGGAGGAAATAAAAAAATTATTGAACTCGCCAAAACAAATAAAACAAATCGAACTCGCTGCACGCGCCTCTATCGAAGGAAACAATACGACTGAAAAATTAGCTAAATCATTGAGCAATATTTTTAAATTATGAAAATAACAACATGTATGATATGTGGGTCATCAACGTTTCCATATTTGTATAAGGGTGGATATAAGTATTTGCATTGTCCAAAATGTAGCCTTTTTTTTATGAATCCTCTGCCTACGTCTGAAGAGTTACTATTATTTTATAGTAAAGATTATTTCGAGAAGCCAGAAAATGATTTATACACATACAGATGCGGATATGATAACTATGAAGAGTTTATGTCGTTTAAAAAAACATTTTATGAATTTTTGTTGAAAGAAATAAATCATTATATGGTGCGCGATATTTTGGATGTCGGGGCGGCATATGGCGGATTCGTATCATTTTTAAACGAACGTGGCGTTCAAGCTTCTGGTATAGAGATTTCTGAATTCGCTACGCGTCGCGCACAAGAAAACGGTATTGATATTACATGCGCATCTCTGGAATCATTTGCTAATGGCACCAACGTTGTCAAGTCATTTGACATGCTTTGTATGCTGGATGTTTTCGAACATTTTTATGATTATACGAAAGTATTTATGGGATCGCGCTCATTATTAAAAGCAAATGGATTGCTTTTAATTATAACCCCAAGCTCTAATAGCACTGCAGCACGAATATTGAAAAAAAAATGGTACCATTTTCTGCCTCCACAACACACACATATATTTAACGAACAAAACATCATTGATTTATTAAGCAAGTATGATTTTAAAGTTATATCTTCGTCATATATTTCAAAACAATTCTCATTGAAATATTTCTTACATATTTTTGAAGGATGGTCTCACATCAAATTGCCCAAATACCTTGTACGTAGATTTGGAAATTTTGTGTTTACATTTCCTATGCGTGATAACATGATGATAATTGCGCGAAAAATATGACAAAAAAACACATCATTCTCATTCTTTTATTAAGCCTTGTGTCAACGCTGTTGGTTCAGTGGAATTTAACGCGCGCAATTTTACTTGATGATTACCTTAAAAAGCCGAACATCGTATATGAAAATAACGATGAACAATATTATTTGTCGTTAATATCAGAAAGCGCTAAGGGGCGCGGATCAATAGGAAATCCTTTTTTGAAAGAATGGAGCGAACAGCCCTATTTATATGTTCCACTCAATGTTCAGTTTGTTGGATTTGTGCAAAGAACACTACATTTTGATGTAAAAGCTGTTTCTATTTTGTTTGATTATGGCGCGGTGTATATTTTGATGATGATGATTTTTATACTTTTTGCATTGATATTTCGATATCATCTTTTCGGATATCTCGGCAGCATTGGATATATTTTTTTGCCACGTATGTTTGATATATGGAAGCGCCCCATAAGTCCACAAGTTAATTTTATACCGTTATTTGTATTTTTTTATTTTTATTTTTCAAAGATATCATTTTGGAAACGCGAGCTTGGCATGGCGTTTGCGGTCGGGGCTATGTTTTATACATACCCGTATCATTGGACATTTGTTCTGGCATTTCTTGTGCTATCAGATGCACAAACTTTTTATCAAAACCGAAAGATCTTGACGCAATATTTTTATAAATATTTAGTGATGGCAATTATATCTATTGGTTACATACTTAATTTCTATTATATTCACAATCTGTATTATTATATGGAATCAATGGGGCGCATAGGAGCTCTTGCAAGTCGTATGCCTGCTGGATATTATACGCAAGCGCTGATCGTTGGATTTTTGATCATATATTTTGCAATGCGACTATTTGATAAAACAAGAGGTATGCTTTGTAATTGCGATACTGATTTTAATAAAATAATATTGGGTCTTTGTGCTGGGCTTGTTGTTTTAAATCAGCAATTCGTTACTGGTATGCAGCTAGAATTTAACACTCACTACTTGCCCGTTATTTTATTATTCGTGGTTTTCTATATATCAGCCCTATTTTTTATATTGTGGCAAAATGTAATTGGAAAAAACAAGAATATTGTTCTTGTATGTGCTTTGATACTTACATTGTCATTAGCGATTATTTCCGTTCGCAATGAAACTAGAGTATATCCGCAGCCGTTTTCAGATAAAAATATACCCAACACCTTCTTAGTATATAACTGGTTACAAAAAAATAATATTACAAATGAGATTATCTATGCACCAGACGATATGGCAAACGATATCCCAATTTATACTGGCAATTATGTTGTATTTTCAGAACTTGCACGATTACAATTAATGCCAACATCAGATTTATTTAATAGATTTAAGTATTTTGATATTACAAACACAACAATTACTAACGATCTAATTGGAAGACAGCGCGACGTTTTTGGAATATTTTATACGGCTAGAATGCAATCGGAAGAGCGTCGTGTAGGGAAAGAGTGT
>CAYIWH010000020.1:0-14501 GCA_964367075.1 uncultured Candidatus Saccharibacteria bacterium
TAAAGAAAGAATTATTATTAACAGAAAGTGTTCGGATTGAGGGGTGCGTGTAGGGTACAGATTCAGCTTGCATTATACACCCAAAAGGCTATTTTGTCAATATCAAAAATACCGTTGTTTTGCAACGGTATTTTTGGTGAATTGTGTTGTTTTTTGATTGTTGTTATTCCCCTTTCTCTGCGGCCGATTTGATTACTTTAACAAGCTCTTGAGTAAGTTTTTTATCTTCTTTCAATTTTGCGCGAGCGGCGTCGTATCCGCGGCCAAGTGATATGTCGCCGTATGAATATGATGCGCCTGATTTTTTGATAACACCATGTTTTTCTCCAAGTCCCAAAATATCTCCTTCGTAAGAAATTCCTTCATTATATAAAATATCAAACTCTGCTACCTTAAATGGAGGCGCTACTTTATTTTTTGCCACTTTTGCTTTCACACGATTTCCAATAATCTCCTCACCTTTTTTAATTTGTGCGGCACGGCGCACTTCTATCCGCACAGAAGAATAAAATTTTAGGGCGTTGCCTCCTGTTGTAGTTTCTGGATTGCCAAACACCACACCAATTTTCATGCGAATCTGATTTATAAAAATAACAATTGTGTTTGATTTAGAAACTATCGCTGTCAACTTGCGAAGAGCCTGGGACATAAGTCTGGCTTGAAGACCCATATGTTGTTGACCCATATCTCCTTCAATCTCCGCCTTTGGGGTAAGAGCCGCGACAGAGTCCACTACGACTACATCTACTTTTCCGGAACGAACCAATGATTCTACAATTTCCAAAGCTTGCTCGCCCGTGTCAGGTTGTGAGATTAATAGGTCTTCTACTTTTACTCCGAGTCTCTTTGCATATTCAGGATCAAGCGCGTGCTCCGCGTCAATAAAAGCGCAAATGCCTCCTTTTTTCTGCGCCTCCGAAACAATATGCAAGGTTAACGTTGTTTTGCCGGATGATTCAGGACCATAAATTTCAATAATGCGCCCTCTTGGCACGCCACCTACTCCAAGCGCGATATCCAAACTCAAAGAACCAGTCGGTATCACATCAATATCCACTTTGGGCGCGTCTCCCAATTTCATTAAAATCCCCTCTCCAAATCGCGACTGCAAATCTTTTACTGCCGCGTCCACATCTCGCCATTTCGCCTCTTTCTTCTCCTCCGCCGTTTGTACTGATTTATCCTGTTTTGTTTGTTTTGTCATTGTTGTATGTTACAAAATCTTAAAAAATTTGTAAAGACTCGGCAAACTCTACAAGATAAGTGCCCACAAGAACCGCGTCTGCGCCGTCTTGTATATCTTTTGTAGTCCTAATGTTGCTAGATTGGCAAAGCCAGCCTTTGAAAATCGCGCGAGCTTGTTGAAATGTTTCTGATTTTAATTCTCCGCTTGATAAATCTCGACTATTCCAAACAACTTTTATGTTCTGCGGAATTGTTTTTAGTTCTTCTAGAGAAAGTGGCTCAATCAGGCATTTCTCAACATGAATTTTTGATATTCTTCCAACTACTAAAACATAATTAGCGCCTCGCGTGATAGCTTCTTCAATAGACGCATCTGTATTATGAATGCCTTTGGCAAGAATCGGCTTTTTAGTGAGAGCCCTTGCCTTTGAAAGCAAATCAAAAGATCCACACCAGCGAGAATCAGTATGAATCGAAATAATATCTCCTATTTTATTCGCCACCTTAAAAAGTTCTTCCCAACTTTTTTCTGACCTCCAGCCAAACGGAGATTGTGTTTTAACTTCCGCAATAATTTGAATATTTTTGTACATAAGCACGTGAGATAAACAATATTAAACAAAATCCAAAAAAATATGTGAACACCTAGGGCAAGTTATAGAATAACTTCTTTACCGTTAAAAGCGGATTTAATATGAACATTGCCATTGCCGCGCACGATTTCTCCGATTACATCTGCGCCTTTCAATAACCGAAGAACGCTGGCGGCTTCTTTTTTTGATACTGACAAAACATACCCTATCCCGCAATTAAAAGCAGTATACATCGTTTCATTTGATATTCCCTTTTTGTAGATCTCCATAAATATTGCGTGAGGCACAAGTTTTTTTGAGTGATAGATGTGTGCATCCGCATTGCCTAGAATATCTTTAAGCTTTGTAAATGCTCCGCCAGTAATATGCATCATGCCATGTATTTCATATCTACTCGTAATGTCCAGTATATCGTCTAAATAAATTTTTGTCGGAATGGTAAAGTCAGTTCGGTTATGTGCACCAAACAGTCTACGCACAAGAGTTATGCCGTTTGAATGCAGTCCGGAACTTTTGAGCCCAATCAACACGTCGCCTATTTGAAACCTGTTGAGCACAGCCTTTTTTACAAATCCCGAAACTGTCATACTAATATCCATGCCGTCCATGTTGTTGTGAAAAGAATTTTCACCTCCCACAATAGCTATTTTGCGATTGATACATTGTCTCACCATCTCTTGAATTATTTTAAAAACACGCGCGTCTTCAACAGGGAGTGTTATGTGATTTGAAAGCTTGTAAGGAATTGCGCGTACTATCGCCAAGTCATTTAAATTCATCGCTAAAGCATCAATAATCGCCGCTTTAAAAGTACTTTGTTTCCAATGATAAAATCCTTTCGTACCTATGCCGTCGGTATGATCAACCTCCAAATAAGAAAATTTTCTTCTAAAAATTGGGTATGTATTGAATGTTACTGTAACATAGGGAGTGTTCCATGTTTTTTTGATTTCATCTATAATTTTTTGTTTGTATGGTTTCGAGGGCGTGTACATATAATTGTGAAAAATTGGCTATTTAAGTATCGTTAGTGAGTAGATTCTTTTTTAGGTATAATAACACTTCTTAGTCCATCAACCCCAGAGCCTTTTTCTTCCCACTGATCAAGCATTGATGCAAATTGCGGAGACTCCACCAACTTTGGGTATTGTGCAACTAAATCGCTCCATTTCTCTGAAACCAAAGACTCTGCCTGATGAATTGTTCGCGTCACACCGATAAGACTTCCGACTTCCCGGAATATCTTAGCAAAGTCTGCAATAAACTTTTTCTGTCCGACTCCCAACACAGCTCCGGTGCGTACTGATTCTTCCCATGATGTTTTTAACTTATCGCACGTGTAAAAACCTTGCAAATAAGCGAGCAATCGCTTGCTCGATGCAACATCCGCAGTATGACTACCAACAAGCTCCCAGTGTTTTCCATGTCCACTAGCAGAATACACATTTTCTGATGCATTGAACCAGTTTTCCTTTTTCTGAAGATATGATGAGTGTAATTCATCCAAGTAAGCAAGCTGTTTTTGAACGCTTTCAAGTTCGCTTTTACTCGCGAATTTTCTACCTAAAAGTACTGAAAATTGTTCCTGATCGTGCAAATATGCTTGATTAGTTTGAATGCGGGAGCGATCCGATCCATACAACGCCGGTTTTCTTCCGCCGCGATTTGACTGCAAACCCAGATTGGCATCTCTGGTAATTAAATAATCAGAAACTGCCAATGTATGATGTTGCAGTTCGTGAATTGCCGACACAGTCGGAGAAACAGTATCTTGTTTTCGTTTTTCTGGGTTTATATCAATCAGCGCCATTCCTAAATATCTACCAGTGCTATCGTCGTTTGCGCCATGATATTCGCCGCGTGGGTCGCCCTCTTCTCCCTGCAATGTGAATGGGTTTTGTTTTCGTGAATCAAATGTTGCCACGATAGCGCCAAGAATAATACTAACATCACATACCCCGGGCGTCTTGCGAAGATTCTCCGCTTTCTTTTCCATATCTTCTGTAAACTGTTTAATGATATCAGTAAAATTTTCTTGGTATTGTTTTGCTTGTAGATTTTCAATTGGCGCGAAATCTGTTCGATTGTATTTGATTGTTCCTGTCTCTGGATCTATAACAATAAATTCTGCGTAGTAATCAAGTCTTTCTAAATATACAGCGGCTATCTTGATTTTTTCATTTAACTCCCTAAATTCCGCACTCTCCATCATCCTGCTTTCCGCAAAAGGTTTAGTTGATTCATTCTTCGGCGCAATAATAGCATCTTTGACAGTCTTAGTGTACACTTTTTCTTCCATATTAAAACCTGTAGATTCTATATTCATTTATCCAAAATTATTGTACTATTACTTTCACCACTTTTCTCGTCTCATGGCCCAGTCGGTCGCGAGCTAAAAATCCAATTTCATTGTATCCAGGGTCTAGTGTCAGCATCCCATCAAATTCTCCGTCTTTCTTGAGTGAAAACTCTTTTCCATTTACCAACATTCTTGCGCCAGCATCTGTTTTTCCTGCGATATGAATACGCGTAGTTTGAAATGTGTCGCCATTTTTCGGTTCAAATATATATAAAGATGGAGCAAAAAATACCCCTTGCGCCTCAAAAACAAAATAACCCAACACGAAAATAACAATCAACAAAAAAATAAAATGCCGCGCGTGTATATTTTTTTTATAGTTCTTCATCAAAGTTAGTATATGGAACATCGGATTCTTTTATAGAATTTTCTTGAGATTCATATGATGAGTTGTCGCCATTTCGGTTTTTCTTGATTAACACATCTCTTGGCTTAGCCCCTTCTCCGGGACCCACCACTCCACGATTCTCCAAAATATCAATCATACGTGCCGCACGCGCATATCCAATACGAAGCCTACGCTGAAGATATGATGTAGAAGCCCTTCCGGCCTCAATAACAATCTTTTTTGCTTCTTCATATAGCTCGTCGTCATCTGCTCCGCCATTATCGCCAAATCCATTATCTACATATTCTCCGTTAAACGAAGGAGCAACTTCCAATTGAATTGTAGTATCTGGCATCCATTCAGATGTTTTTGCTATATATTCCACGACTCGCTTTACTTCTTTCTCGGAAATAAATGCGCCTTGAATGCGGCGTGGTTTTGAAGTATCCCCAGCCAAATAAAGCATATCTCCATTTCCCAATAATTTTTCTGCGCCAGAAATATCCAAAATTGTGCGCGAGTCCACTCCTGATGCCACCTGCAAAGCTATGCGCGCGGTAATATTTGCTTTGATAAGCCCAGTAATAACTTCTACCGAAGGACGTTGTGTAGAAACAATCAAATGAATGCCAACGGCGCGAGACATCTGCGCTAATCTCACAATTGAAGCTTCTATTTCGCGCGGATATGTGCCCATTAAATCAGCCAATTCATCTACAATGATCACAATAAACGGCAATATTTCAGTATGATTGCCATCTTTAAGTATTGTCGAATTAAATGAATTTATGTCTCTGGCACCGATTTCAGAAATAATTTCGTATCTTCGTTCCATTTCCCGCACAGCCCACCGTAAAGACATAACTGCTTTTTTTGCTTCAATAATAACAGGAGTCAATAAGTGAGGAATTTTATTATAAATGGTAAGCTCAACGCGTTTTGGATCAATCATAATAAATCGCAATATTTCAGGAGAATTTTTATACAAAAAACTCATAATAATAGTATGTATTGCGATTGATTTGCCGGATCCAGTCGCTCCCGCTACCAGCATGTGTGGCATCTTTGCGACATCAGCAAAAACAGCATGCCCAGTAACATCGCGCCCGATAGAAACAGTAAGAGATGATCCTTTTTGATATTCCTCAATTTCCAAGATGCTACGAAGCCCGACAAGCGCGATAGAACGATTGGGCACTTCTATCCCTACTAATGATTTACCTGGAATTGGCGCTTCAATACGAAGCGGGTGCGCGGCAAGCGCCAACGCAAGATCATTATGCAAAGCGGTAATTCGTGAAAGTTTTATTCCCTCTGCGGGCTTTAAAGTATATTGAGTGACCGATGGTCCAACATGAACCTCCGACATTTCAACATCAATGCCAAAATTTGCCAAAGTTCTTTTGATAATATTCGCGTTTGCTTTTATGTCTCCGCTTGAAGGAGTACCCTTGTTGTCTTCCAAATAATCAAGCGGTGGAGGAGTATATAAAATTGCGGCAGATGATTGTATCGGTTTTGGGTGGTTTGCTTTTTTACCAAACAGTGTCGTACGAAAACTTTTTTCTTCGATTAGATCTTCGTCGTCTACGTCTTCGCCTTCATCTTCATCTTCGTCTTCTTGTTCTTCCTCGTCTTTGTTTGGGACTTTTTGTTTTGAAGATACTTTGCCAGACACCGGCTGTGTCACCACCAAATCAGCAATATCTTTGCTGGTCTCTTCTTTCTCGCCAATAAATCTTTTAAATCGCAGTGGAATATTTAACATTATCAAAAGAGATGCCAAAAGCACGGCGCTTAAAATTACCACGCTCGGCCAATAATCAAATGCTTTAAGAAGTGGATACGCAACTATAAATCCAGCATATCCTCCCGCGTACCGCTCAATTAATACATCAAAAAGTCCAAGAGTGCCAATTAAAAATAAAATGCCCCCTATCAAGGTACTCCTAACCACTCTTTTAGCCGTTGCGCGAAGAAACGAGATGCCTGCTACAAAAAATACGATTTGAATTGCAAAAAACGCCTTACCAAACAATATCACCAAAAAACGCTGTACTGCTCCGCCAACAGCTCCAGCCTTGCCAAAGTACGCAAGAGTTAAAATAGCCACCATAACAAAAGAAAAAATAGCCCACAACGAATGTTTAGTCTCCTCATGCAACGCGTGATGCCACGTCAGCTTATTATTTGCTTCGTTTTTATGCTTCTTCTTTTTCTTCGACATTAAACTCATTTTAGCACAAATTTTGAATTTGGAAAATTTTGACGTATTAGTATTGGCGTGCTAAGATTCAGTTAAACGAAAATTGTGTAGGAATTGCAATGAATAATGTATTTGGAAGCATTGAGCACCAAAAAGATCTTTTTACGAGATTCTGGTATGATTATTCCAAATGGGACAAAGATGACCCAAAAGAAGTGCACAAACTTGCCAACTTAGCTCTTGGCGCGCTTCTTAATGGGGTGGACGCAAATGGCATGGCTCTATCTTCAGATGATATGAAATTACTGTCTTCAATTACAAAGATAGGTTAATTGCTTAGTTAAAAAACTGATTATCATCTCTAAAACCTACGGTTTCTATGCTGTAGGTTGTTTCATAAAAAATGGAATTACTTGCTTAAAAACTCAAAATGGACGTCCGACGTCCATTTTGAGTTTTGCTTGTCTATTCAATTTAGTCGGCCGCCTCTTCTTCTTGTGGAACTCTTTCCTCTGCAAATTTTTTGAGATATTCTTTGCGGTAGCCAGTACCTGCGGGAATGAGGCGCCCAATAATGACATTTTCTTTTAGCCCACGCAATTTATCTTCCTTGCCTTCAATTGCCGCGCTAGTAAGTACTCGCATTGTTTGCATAAATGATGCCGCAGATAAAATGCTGTCTGTAGTAAGAGCGACATTACTAATACCCATAACTAAAGGTATGGCTTTCGCTGGCGCCCTTCCATCATTTTTGATTTTTGTATTTTCCTCGCGAAATGTTCCTTTATCTACAATTTCGCCAACCGTCCATCGACTTGATCCTGGCTCTTTAATGCGAACGCGCGAAAACATTTGTCTTACAATAACTTCAATGTGCTTTTCGTTGATTGCCGCGCCTTGAAATGTATAAACCTGCTGAACCTCATCAACAATATATTTTTGAGTAACCTCTATGCCGGCTACAGACATAAGCTCTTTAATATCTACGGACCCTTCGGTAATTCTAGTACCTGGCACAACATTTTCTCTTTCGGATACCAAGATTGTCTTGCCAGCTAAAACAACATATTCAACCGTATCGCCTTTTACTTTTCCTGCTCTTTCGGCATCACGATCAACTAAAATTTTTATTAGTTTTTCTCTTCCGAGTTCCGTTCTTGTTTCTTTAATTTCAAGCACGGAACCATAAACATTTGAAATATCCGCAGGAACTTTTGGCGCCCGCATTTCAAAGATTTCTTCAATACGAGGAAGGCCCATAGTAATATCGGCTGCTCCAGCGATGCCTCCGACGTGAAATGTACGCATAGTTAATTGAGTACCCGGCTCGCCGATAGCCTGTGCAGCAACAATACCTACTGCTTCTCCAAGCTTAATAGGACTATTAGAGCCAAGATCGTATCCATAACACATCTGACATATTCCACGTGCCAATTTGCATGAAATTGGTGAACGCAAAATTACAGTTGAAATATTTTTTGCTACAATATACTCTGCATCTGCATATGAAAGCAGGCTTCCTTTTTTATATAGAATTTTGCCGGATTTCTCATCTACAATGTTTTCTGCGATTACGCGTCCGAAAATACGAGAGGCGAAATTTTTGCCAAGCTTTTCAGAGTCTTCTCTTTTGACGGTTAATCCTTTTTCGCTTTTGCAATCAGGCTCAGTGACAATTACATCTTGCGCCACATCAACCAAACGGCGAGTTAAATATCCGGCAACCGCTGTTTTAAGTGCTGTATCGGCAATGCCTTTTCGAGAAGCATGCGTAGAAATAAAATATTCCAAAACATTTAATCCTTCTTTGTAACTAGAAATGATTGGAAGCTCAATAACCTTACCTGATGGGTTAACCACAAGCCCCTTCATGCTAGCAATCTGGTTAATTTGATTCCAATTACCACGAGCTCCAGAACCTACCATATATTGAATAGGACCATATGGGTCAAGGGTCGCTGGCGTGAGTTCATCAACTTTTTTCTTTGTATTGCTCCACACTTCAATAATTTTTGCATACCGCTCGCGATCAGTTAAAAGTCCAGAGTTAAACTGGTTTTCTATTTCATTAGTAGATGTTTGTGCTGATTCAATTATCGTTTGCTTTTCTTTTGGAATTTTAATATCATCCATACCCCAACTAATACCAGATACTGTTGCGTATTTGTATCCTAAAGATTTAATACGATCCAAAACTGGCGGAGTGTTATCAATGCCAAGATGCTGTATAAGACTTGAAACTAATTGATCAAGATTTTTTTTCCTCATTTCTGTATTTATATAAGGATAGTCGTGAGGAATCACGCTATTGAAAATGAGTCTTCCAACTGATGTTTCTATAATTTCCATGCCCAAGGATTCATATTTTGGCGTTTTTGTGACTTTTACATGGATTTTTGCTTGTATATTTACAATATTATAGTCATACGCCAAAATTGCTTCGTTGGGACTTGAAAAATATTTTCCTTCTCCAGCCACGCCTTCTCGAATGCGCGTCAAATACGCTATACCCAAAATTATATCCTTGGAAGGAGAAACTACCGGCTCTCCGTTTCCCGGTTTTAATAAATTTTTATTTGATGCCATGATATCGCGCGCCTCTTGTTGGGCTTCTTCTGTAAGTGGAACATGCACTGCCATTTGGTCACCATCAAAATCAGCATTAAAAGCAGAACAAACCATCGGATGTAGTTGAATAGCATTTCCTTCAATTAAAATTGGTTGAAACGCCTGAATACCAAGCCTATGTAAGGTAGGAGCGCGATTCAAAAGAACATATTTTCCTTGAATCGATTGTTCTAAGCTCTCCCATACTTCTTCCGCCAAATCATCAATTAGATGCCCCGCTCCGCGAATAGTATGAGCAAGCCCACGCTCAATCAAATCATGGATTACAAATGGCCGAAATAACTCAAGAGCCATATGTTTTGGCAAGCCGCATTGATGCATTTTAAGATCTGGACCAACAACAATGACGGAGCGTCCTGAATAATCAACGCGTTTCCCTAGAAGATTTTGTCGAAAACGCCCTTGTTTGCCCTTCAACATATCAGCAAGCGATCGAAGCGGACGTTTTTGAGCTTGAGAAGTGGCCGCGGGCCCCTGATTTCGTTTTATTGAATTATCAATAAGCGCGTCCACGGCTTCTTGCAACATTCTTTTTTCATTGCGTACAATAACTTCCGGAGCCTTTAGTTCTATAAGTTTTTTAAGCCTATTGTTGCGATTAATAACACGGCGATAAAGATCATTTATATCAGATGTAGCATGCCTACCACCCTCAAGCTCTACCATTGGACGCAAATCTGGCGGAATAACTGGTATTACCGTTAAAAACATTCCATCAGGACGCACACCGGAACTTAAAAAATGCCTAACAAGGCGCAAACGTTTTAAAATCTTCTTGTGTTGTATTGTGGATGCCTCTTTGATGTCATGCTCCAATTTTGTAGCCAATAATTCTAAATTTATGTTTGAACAAATAGTACGGAGGGCCTCTGCGCCAATGCCAGCTTCGAATGCCCCAGCATATTTTAAACTTAGATTATAATATTCAGATTCGTTTATAACTGCATATGACCGAAGACCGTTTAATTCAGATGATGTTTTGTCGTATACTTCTTTCAATATATCCTTATTTGTTTTTTCACCTATAGATTTTAGTTTTGATTTATATTCTCGCTCAAGAGATTGAATCATTTCCATGCGCTTTTTTTCATCCACTGATGTGATAATATATCCTCCAAAATAAATTACTTTTTCCAAATCTGGTACCGAAATATCTAAAAGCATTCCTACGCGCGAGGGCACGCCTCTTAAAAACCAAATATGAGAAACTGGCGAAGCCAATTTAATGTGTCCCATTCTTTCTCTCCTGACAATCGCTCTGGTAACTTCAACTCCACACTTATCACACACGATGCCCTTATAGCGAATACGCTTGTATTTTCCGCAATAACATTCAAAATCTTTTGTAGGTCCAAAAATGCGCTCATCAAATAAACCATCTTTTTCTGGTCGCTGTGTGCGATAATTTATAGTTTCCGGCTTGGTAACTTCGCCGTGAGACCACGACACAATTTTATCTGGAGACGCAAGCCGTATAAAAAACGAACTAAAGTCTGTAATACGATTTTCCATATATTTAATTAATTAATTTTTTATTGCCTTGCGTTTACGACGGCCTGACGCGCTCTTAATTTCGTGATCTTCTTCCATAAATTCGTCGTAACCTTCGCGGCCTTTTAACGATACAACATTTTCTTCTGGTTGTTGTTCAACGTCGCGCAACTCCACATCCAACGACAATCCTTTTAATTCGTTTATCAATACATGAAATGACGCTGGAATATTTGGGGCTCTAAATTGTTCTCCTCTAACAATTGCGTCGTATGCCGCGGCGCGTCCCAATACATCGTCTGATTTAATAGTAAGCATTTCTTGAAGAGTATGCGCCGCTCCATATCCTTCTAGCGCCCATACTTCCATTTCACCAAATCTTTGTCCGCCTCCTTGTGCTTTTCCGCCAAGCGGCTGTTGAGTAATTAAAGAATATGATCCTACAGAGCGCATATGTATTTTATCTTCAACCATATGATTTAATTTCAGTATGTATGTTTGCCCAACCGTTACTTTTTGATCGAACGCTTCTCCAGATCTTCCATCAAATAAACGAACTTTCCCGTCCTCTGGCAGACTTGCTTTTCGTAACTCTTCTTTCACTTCGAATTCAGTTACACCCAAAAGAGCTGGTGTTATCGCATGATATCCAAGTTTCTTGGCAGCCCAACCAAGATGTGTTTCCAAAATTTGACCAATATTCATACGGGAAGCGACACCTAAAGGATTTAAAATAATATCAACAGGCGTGCCATCTTCAAGATAAGGCATGTCTGCTTCTGGCAATATTCTTGAGACAACACCTTTATTTCCGTGTCGCCCAGCAAGCTTATCACCTACTGAAATTTTTCTTATTTCTGCAATTTCAATACGTATTTGTTTAATAACCCCTGTTTCCAGTTTGTCTCCTTTCTCGCGAGTAAAAATTTTAATTCCTACAATGCGCCCGCGCTTACCATGCGGTAATCGAAGTGACGTGTCTTTTACATCTCGCGCTTTCTCTCCAAAAATTGCCCGAAGAAGCCTCTCTTCTGGCGTAAGATCAGATTCGCCTTTTGGCGAAATTTTACCTACTAAAATATCACCAGAGCGCGCTTCTGCTCCAATACGCACAATCCCGTCTTCATCGAGATTTTTTAGTTTTTCTTCGCCGACATTTGGAATATCAGGAGTTGTGAGTTCTGGCCCAAGCTTTGTATCTCTTACATCTACAGTAAAATCCTCAATATGAATTGAGGAAAATACATCATCGCGCACTAAGCGTTCAGAAATAATAATAGCATCTTCGTAATTAACGCCACCCCAAGAAATAAATGCAACCAATAAGTTTTGGCCCAGCGCCAAGTTTCCATGATCCGTTAAAGAAGTATCAGCAAGAATATCTCCTTTTTTAACTTTATCTCCTATATTAATAATCGGACGCTGATGAATTACAGTTGATTGATTTGAACGAGTATAACAAATTAAATCATACAAATATTCTTTTTTTGCTCCCTGTATAACAATACTGCGCGCGTCCACCTTTTTCACTATGCCATCCGCTTCAGCAATAATAAGACGCCCTGAATCACGCGCAGCACGCTCCTCTATGCCAGTACCAACCAATGGAGCCTGAGGCACAATACAAGGAACGGCTTGGCGTTGCATATTTGAACCCATCATTGCGCGAGTCGCGTCATCATGTTCAAGAAACGGAATAAGAGATGTTGCGATTGAAAGCGCCTGTTGAGGAGAAACATCAATATAATCAATCTCATCGCGTTTAATAAGGCCTGGCTGTCCTTTAACGCGCCCCTCTACTTGCTCTTCGAGAATATTTCCTTTTGAATCAATGGAAATACCAGCATGAGCAATTTTAAATCTCGCCTCTTCAAATGCGGTTAAATATTTAATATCTTTTATTAATTTGCCATCTTTTACTTTTTGATATGGAGTTTCAATAATACCAAAATCATTTACTTTGGCGTATCCTGCCAAGTGATTAATTAATCCTATATTCGGCCCTTCTGGTGTCATAATAGGGCAAAGTCTTCCATAATATGAAGTGTGAACATCACGAACTTCAAATCCGGCGCGTTCTCTTGTAAGACCTCCTGGACCCAACGCTGAAACACGACGCTTGTGTTCTAATTCTCCTAAAATATTTACTTGATCCATAAATTGAGAAAGCTGGTTCGTCATGAAAAATTCATTGAGAACGGCAGCAAATGGGCGAGCATTTACTAATTGAGCTGGAGTGATGGTCATAGGATCCAATGTTGACATACGATCTTTAACTGTACGAACAACGCGCGAAAGCCCAATTCTTAAGCGTTGTTGCAACATTTCACCAACCGCTCGAATCCTGCGATTACCTAGATGGTCAATGTCGTCTTGGATAGACATAGAATTATTATTAAGCGCAATGATTTCAGAAATAATTGCTACCAAATCTTCTTGATCAAGCACGCGATCATTTTTCTTTTTTTTATCAGCAAGAGTGGAAAGCCGCTGAGAAAGCTTATATCTTCCAACCGCCGATATATCATACCGCTCTGGGTTAAAAAGCGAACTTACTAATTCGCGAGCATTTTCCGGAGTAGCAAGCTCTCCTTGACGAATTCTTTTAAAAATTTCTATGTATGCTTCGTCGGCGCTTGAGGAGGGATCTTTCGCAAGAGTTTTTTGTATAAAAGCGGTATCTCCTGTGTCAGAAGTCTTGAACACTTTAATAATTTCATCGTTTTGTTCTAAGCCAAAGATGCGCAAAAGGGCTGTTGCCGCAATTTTACGTTTGCGATCAATACGAACATAGAGTGTTCCATCAGCCTCTGTCTCAAATTCTAGCCAAGCTCCACGAGAAGGAATAATTTTGGCGCCAAATAATTTTTTACCACGAGAAATATTAGCGGTAAAATATGCCCCAAATGATCTTGCTAGCTGGGAAACTACTATTCGCTCGACTCCGTTTATAATAAATGTGCCGCGCGGAGTCATTAATGGAAAATCCGCCATAAAAATTTCCTGCTCTTTTTTTTCGCCAGTGGTTTTATTGGTGAGGCGCACTCGAACACGTAATGGCGTTTCAAAAGACAAATTGTTAATTCTCGCGTAATTTTCATCAAAACGAGGTTCATCAAAAATATAATCTAAAAATTCGAGAGAAAATTCTTTTTCTGTATAATCAAGCACGGGAGAAAATTCATCAAACGTTTCTCGCAAGCCTTTATCGATAAGCCATTGGAACGATTGTGTTTGTGCTTCTGCCAATTCAGGCAGTGCGATTGACGGCTCCCGGTAACGGGAGAAATATTTTTTTTGTATCATCATAAGCGCAGATGATGAAAATTAGTTAATAATAATTATGCCTAAAAAATAAGATAAAATAAAACTAAAACAGCTCCTCCATTATTCTTTCCGAAAGGAACATGAAAAGATTTCTATTGAGTACTGCTTTGTAGATAAATATTCAAAGCTAACAAGCTAAGCCTAGCACTCCCATTAAATATTGCAAACTTGGGCTGTGTATAACCTGTTGGAAAGCCCGAATTTCATGGTTTTGCCATTCTAGCAAATCCTCATGAATAAGTCAACCTTTTTGAACAAACAAGAATTTACACATATCGGACATTGACTAATTCAATCTGGTACGCTACAATGTCCGCAGAATTTTGAAACCTACACGCACCCCTCAATCCGAACACTTTCTGTTAATAATAATTCTTTCTTTAA
>CAYIWH010000021.1:0-14152 GCA_964367075.1 uncultured Candidatus Saccharibacteria bacterium
CGCCCCGTCGTGAACATTCCAAACTGCCAAAGAACCTGAAAACAAATTGGCTCGAACCATATTTTGTAAGGGCAAAAGAAATTTTTTCATAAATTAAGAATCGTTAATAACTTCACTATGAACCCTGAGGAACCGGCATCAAATAGCGTAGAAAAAGAAACTTTAACTCCGTTAGATCGGTGGAAAAATACCGTCAGCGGCATTAACGAGAAAATTAATGGCTTGTTAACTTCTGGAGCATCAGGAGACGAAATATTTTCTATGATTTGGGATGATAGTGCGTTTCAAGAATCTAGAAAAGCATATCTTGATGCAATTGAAGCTGATTATAAGCCATTTATTGAATCGTGTGGCGAAATACGAATCGCTAATCTTAAAGATTTTCTCATCTATGCGGCTAAATTCGATCAATTTGTAGAGGAGCATGGTTTGGGAGGTTATGAGAGCCCAGTTAGTAAATATGACTTTGGCTATCGCTTCAATGTCGATACAATTTTTGGTCCAGATGATCCTATAACCGATGAAGAAAAAAATAAATTGAGAGAATTTATGCTAGAATTTCAACCAAACACAGGTGGTATCCCAAGTGCGCCCCTACACCCAATCATTAAAGATGTATTACTAAATCGTTTCATGGGGTCATGGGATGACAAAGAAAGATTGGTGGAAGTTATTTCCTATCTCACTAAAAAAAGTTATCTACAGTTACGACCATGGGGCCCAATTATCGGCCTTGAAGGAAAATCAAATGAATTGGGTAAGTACATGCACCAGGTTTATCGAAGTTATGTTCCAGTCGTAAGTGATGGTCGTCTTAATTCTCGTTTGGATAGTGCGGTATTCAATAGAATGCTCGACAAACTTTTGGGGACTGGTACGGAGATAGATCTTAAGTGGCATGATACAAAAAAAGAACGGGAGAGTTTATTTAAGATTGGGGAAGATTACCTAGAGGGTAGAGTTAACCGCCAAAGAAAAACTTGAAATTGTTAAAGTTCACGACGGGGCGGTTTATTTTGCCTCGCCAGAGCCGCGCGAAGCGCGGCGGAATTTGGTTCGAGCTATTTTTAGAATACACCGCTCTCCTTGCGAATAAATTAAATATATGAAATATTTATTTGTGACCAATCCCTCCCACCGCCAGATTTCCAACTTTGAACCATGTATAAATATCATTACCCGAAACCAATTGTTGTAAAACTCACTCAGAAGAACAAGGCCTTGGTTCGTCATACATAAATTATCTCCTCTTATACCTCGTCCCCCTTCCAAGTCCAATTCGCTCAATCCATTTTAGCCGCAAAAGTTTAACAAGCACTTGGTTGATTGTCGGGCGAGGGATGTTTGTTTTTTCAGATATTTGAAGTGGCGTAATTTCAGTGTCAGATTTTAAAATAAAATCCCAAACGATTTGCTGTTGCGAGGACAATAATTTTCCAACTTCTTCTTCGGAAAGTAGCTGAATAGCCCTTTTTGATTGTTCAAGAATGATTTTTAAGAAAAAAGAAAGCCATGGAATAATATTTTCCGTATCTGTTCGAAAAGTTTTTTGGCTTTGTCGCAAGGCGACATAGTATTCCGGCTTGTTATCTTCAATCAATTTTTCTTGTGAGATATAAGGTATATATTCGTATCCATGTTGCAACAAAAGCAAATTGGAAAGAATACGTGAAAGCCGCCCGTTGCCATCTGTAAAAGGATGTATGAGCAAAAACTCAACAAGAAAGTTTCCGATAATTACGAGCTTGTGGAATTTCTTTTCCAAAAAAGCGTTTTGCGTCCATTCAACCAGTTCCTGCATTTGTTTTGGCGTTAACCATGCTGAAGTTGTATCAAATAATATTTGAGTCGGTTCTCCATCGGAATTAATCATCGCCACTTTATTGTCCGTTGATTTATAATTTCCGCGATGGACTGTATCTTTTTCCGCATATTTCAACAGCTCTCTATGAAAAAATTTGATCGTACTTTCGGAAAAAGGAATTGATTTGAATGCTTCAAAAACATTAGTAAGGATTTCGTAATAACCACGAACTTCTTGCTTGTCACGATTCTTGAATTTCTGGATTGAGAGTCCGCGCATTACACGCTCAACGTCTTCGTCGGAAAGTTCCGACCCCTCAATTCTAGTGGAAGCGCCAGTTGAAGTGACGAGCACAGATTTTTTAAGTTTGCCGAGTACTTGCTGATCAAGTTTTGCGCCAGACACCCATTTGCTTTTTAACAAATCGATTTCGTCAATGATTTTATAAATATCTTGCGACAAATTTTGTATTCTGCTGTTGAATTTATTGTTCATAATCTTATGTGTGTTATATGTAAGATTGTATAAGATTATGCAGAATAAATCAAGGGTGTGTTTTTAGCTGACCGTGTATCATTAAATCGCCGTATGGAAAATACATTACAAAAACCTTATAGGTCTTGCATAAGCACGGTTCTATGCCAATTCACACCGCTAGGATTGAGCTCCCAGTCTCTCGAAATGGGCGCCATTAAAAAATAAAGGGGGACTACGGAAGTCCCCTGAAGCCGGTTGGGCCGGCAATAATTTTATAGAGATTGGTACCCCACTGACCATGTGATTGCGCAACTAACACAAAGCCGAGTTTCGCATAAAGGGCATTTGCCTCAACTCTGCTTGGGCGACTTGTTAGGTAAAGTTTCATTTCCATACTTCGTTCCGCACAGAATTCTTGCGCAGTATGCATAAGCTTTCTGGTTAGTATTTTCCCGATACCGCGACCGCGCATTTGTTCATCAACAACAACGTCGTGAATCTCCCCAATCCATCTTGCGATATTTCGCTGGAAAAAAATTGTAGCCATCCCGACGTAATCGTCAGATCGTTCACTGTCGCTCGCTACAAAGAGATAGAAGAGAGAGTTGCATAGTGCTTGCTCCAAATCACCTTTTACGATCACCTGCTTCTTGATACTGAGCGATTGTTGAATAAACAGTCGGTTGAGCTTTTCAATATCAATATCGGTTATTATGACTCGCTTAATCTCGACCATCCGATTTCCTCTTGTCCCAATTTACTATATCTACATCTACAGATACCGCTTTCTCCATAAAAAGTCAACAAGAAAAGCACGACCAATCCACCTCAAGTCGCCTATTTTGAAAAACCTCACAACGGCTTGACAGGATTTGTTTGTTTTGCAATAAAATAGAAATTGTAGTAGGATATTTGCAGGAAGTCGATATAACAATTATTCATTTAATTATATAATATATTATGCTCAAAGAACAATTTTCAAAAGAAGAAGATATTGAAGAAGGGCCTCGTAGCTATACCCATAACGAAATTGCAAAAATCTGTAGAAATTGCTTTCTTAGAATCAACAATGTTGACGGTATTATTTACAATTTTGCAGAAGAAAATGACGGCAAAATAACTACTCAAAAAGAGCTAGAAGCTAAATTTGAAAACACACTTAAAAAAGAAAAATAAATTGCCTGGCTTTTTTGTAAAATATAATTGGCAATATTATTAAAAAGGTGCTAGATTGTAAGTAATTAATATAACAATCAATAATATTATAGCGGAAACATCTAAAAATATAGGAATTGAGGAATACGAGGCAAGAAAACAATGGGCGGCAAAAACGGCTAAAGAGCTTGGAATTGAGTATCACAGGGATACAGACCCTGATCATTTTCAAATTCCTTTTTTTGACGAATCTGGACAAGAAATAAGACGAGAATTTCTTCCAGCTTGGGGCGCAATTCCTTTGCAAAACGCGTCTGGAAAGATACAACAGGAGTCAGTAAAAATAGAAGAGGTGGTTGTGGCTATAAAACAATTTCCAAACGAAAACCTACATGGCGCGATTACAAAACTGCGCGCCCAATCTTCTAAATAAAATGTGCTATAATATTTTCTACAGTGCGTGTTATTGAATATCAAAATTTAAAATGGATAGATATCCTGAAACCTACCGATGAGGATATAAAATTTTTGCAGGATAATTATAATTTTCATCATTTGATTTTAGAAGAAATCAAAACTCCAACTTATCATCCTCTATTGGGTTCATATGAGAGTTATCTATTTTGGATTTTGCATTTTCCGGATATGGACGCCTTGAAACAAATCCGCACCATTGAGATTGATTTTTTAATCACGCAAAACGCAATAATCACGGTTCGTTATGAAGATTTTGATGATTTTGAAGAAGTATTTGCTAAAATTCAAAAAAATCCGGAAAAACGACTTGATAAAACCACCGGGCACGCTTTTCACTTTTTAATTAAAAAACTTTTCAGCGCCACATTCCCTGAGCTAGACCAAATAAAAGAAGATATAGATAAGTGCGAATATAGAATTTTTCAAAATTTTGACGAAAAATTTATTGAACAAATCGCTATCATAAAGCTTTTGGTTTTGGACTTTATACGCGCGCTTAAACCGCAAAAATCTGTCTGGGATAATTCACTTGAGGTAGTATTAAATTTTTGGGGATCACGGCTCAAACCATATTTCGTGGACCTACTTGCTGATTACAATAGAATCCTGCATTTTGTAGAAACACATAAAGAAGTAGTGGACTCTTTGCATTTGACTTCAAGCTCAATTTTGGACAACAAAAGAAACCATACAATAAAAATTTTAACAATATTTACTGCAATTATATTGCCATTGTCTTTAATAACTTCAATTTACGGGATGAATTTGGCGCACTTGCCATTTGCTAATCATCCGTTGGCATTTTGGGTATTTATGGTAGGACTAACAATAGCAACAGTATTGATGTTGATTTTCTTCCGCAAAAGAAAATGGATGTAATAAAATCAAAAGTGGTAACATATTGTGTTGTTACCATATTATATTCAATTGTGTTATACTAGCAATACAATAAAATAGTTATCTAGAGCGTGGGGAGAGCACTAGCTCGATGTTTGCCCGTCCGAAACGGACGTGTAGGCGGGAACCACCAGCAACTCTTCGCAAGAAGTAAGTGCTAAATCTAGCCCATTTTTTAGGGAAGATATAATGTGTTGTCGAACGGCCTCTTCTCTATAACGAAGAGCTTTTTTATTTTTTATAAGCTAATTTAGTGTTGAATTACAAAACTGTCATTATTCACAGAACGCACATAATTTTTTACTAAAAATTTGTTATGCTCGCGCCGTCGCGCTGCGCAATGTTCTGCTCATAACGCAGTTTCGTAATTCAAAAAAACAATATGAAAAAACATAGAGAATGGCAGTTTTCAACAAAAGCGATTCATAGCGGAGAGTCGCCTGACAAAGAAACCGGAGCTGTGGCACCAGTGCTTGTACGAACAAAAACATTCGCGCAAAAAGAATTTGGCGTGGAAAGCGAATTTAAGTATTCTCGCGGAAATAATCCTACTAGATCAAAGCTTGAGCAAAAGTTGGCCGCGCTTGAAGGCGATGGAATGGCAACAGTTTTTGCTTCGGGACTCGCCGCTGAAGCTGCGTTTTTTTTGACTCTATCGCCCGGAGATCATGTTTTGTGCTGTCAGGAAGTTTATGGAGGAACATTTAGGCTTTTTGACCAATTTTTATCTAAATTTGGCGTTTTATTTGATTTTGTAGATTTTGGTCACGAACAAAGTATTAAAAATGGCATTACAAAAAACACTAAATATCTTTTTGTAGAGACGCCGACCAATCCGTCGCTTCATATTATTGATCTTGCGCTTGTTGCTAGAGTATCAAAAAAAACAAATATACCGTTTGTTGTTGACGCAACATTCTCACCACCATGCGCGACTAGATCATTTGAATATGGAGCAGAAACAGTGATTCACAGTCTAAGCAAATACATTGCTGGACACAATGACATTCTTGGCGGAGCAGTAATTACCAAAAACAAAGCGCTTCACGAAAGACTTGGTTTTTTGCACCGCACGCTTGGAGCGCTACTTTCTCCGGATGAATGTTATAGAGTTTTGCAGGAAGTAAAAACACTGGAAATGCGTTGGCGACAAACAAGCAAGACGGCCCTTGAGGTCGCCAAGTTTTTAGAAAAAAATAGAAAAATAGAAAAAGTTTTGTATCCAGGATTAATATCTCATCCTGGACATGCCATTGCAAAAAAACAAACACATGGCGGATATGGGGCGGTTATATCGTTTATTCTTAAAAGAAAAAATCGCGCTATTCTTAAAAAATTCGTAGATAAAATTCGTGAAAATAGTCCAATAATTTACGGGGAAAGCTTGGCAAGCCCTGAAACAATAATCGCGTACCCTCCGCTTATGAGTCATCAGAGCTTACCAAGAGATGTACGCGAATCTTTGGGTATTACTGATGGATTTTTTCGACTATCAGTTGGCTTTGAAAACGCAAAAGACATAATCAACGGACTTAGCGCGGGATTAAAGTCAATTAGATCATAAAAACACTCAGAGCTCTTCCATAATGAGAAGAGCTCTGAAATTAGACAATAAAACGACCTTTATTGTTTTACTTACTTAAATGTAACTTTGCTACCTAGCATTTGGTTACTATGCATCGTAATCATACGAATATTTTGTAAAAGTTTAATTGCAAGCACGAACACCGCCAATATTGAAAACGCAATTACGAAAAGTGTCTCTGGGCGGGCATGCATCACCGCGGCTCCTACAAATCCTGGAATTGACCAGACATTTGAAGCAATCATGAGAAAATTTGATACAATTTGCGCTACAAAAAAACCCTGTGCTGTCTCGCGAAGCGCCAAATAGGCAAAAAAAGCCATGCTTACCACAGGCGGAGCGATGCGTCGCACAAACCAAATAGCATATACACGACGCATTATTCTTGATTTTAATTGATTATTCATAAGAATCGATAATTTATGGGCGATCCATTATCTCCTTTAAAACCTTGCGAGCGCGAAAAAGTTTCATCTTGAGCGCTCCTATAGTGAGGCCGTGTTTTTGGGCGATTTCTTCATATGGCTTATCTTCCAAATAATGCGCCCGCAAAAGGGATGCCGCTTCTTCAGGAAGCTCATCAATTGCCTCTCTCACCCACGCATGCTCTTGTTCGCGATCAATCGTATTTTCAATTTTTAATCCAACTTCTCCGTCATCTTCTCCATTCACCAAAATTTCATCTAAATATCCAACATCGCCAAAAGATTTTTTTAATTTTCGGTAGTGAGTAAGCGCTGTGTTTACCAAAATGCGCCATGCCCAACTTTTAAATTCAATGCCGGGCAATTTTTCAAATTTTCCAGCGTTTACATAAATCTTTGTAAATGTTTCTTGCGCTATGTCTTCTGCCTCTTCTTGGCTTCGCACAATATTGCGAGCCTTGCCAACAAAGGCCGCCTGATAGCGATCAACAATAATACCAAAAAGAGCTGGATTATCAATAGATTTTCTTAAAATTTCGTCGTCAGATAAATCGCACTGTGCCGTTTGTTCAAACAGATTCATGGTAATACAATATCATAAAATATTGGTTTTCTCAATATATTCGTTATGAATTCAATTGGTGTAAATCCTGTATCAAAAGCAGGTCTTTGTGTTTTAGTTGGTCCAAAATTGCCATAGTTGGATCTATAGAAATAGCTTTTGCAATATAATGCCCTGTAGTAAGATGCGGCAAAAGCACATAATTAGCTCCTAGTTGATATAAAATTTCCGCGTCTTTTTCTGTTTCCGCGCGCACAATTACTTTTGGCCGCCTTGCGAGTTTTTGCAAATTTTCTAGTAACTCGGCATTGGCTTCAAAATTTGGGCTTGTGGAAATTGCTAATCGTGAGAATTCGAAATTTGCTTTTTCAAAAATTTCTTCATCCGCAATATCACCAAAAAGGCAATCGAACCCATCATTTCGCATACGCGAGATCGTTTCTGGGTCAAAATCTACAATAAGAATATTTTGTTTTGGAAGGCCCCTTGCAATACTCTGCCCAATTCTATGACATCCAATTATTATAATTTGTTTCTTTACAGTAAATAAATCTATAATATCTTCCGCACTTGAAATGCGTTCAAAAACAGAAAGCGAACGAGCGGCATATTTAAAAATATGTTCTCCATATACAATCAAATATGTTGACAAAGTAATAGTAATTACCCCGACAGCCGTAATAGTTGCAAGGACTCCATCGCTTATATGCCCCAATTGAAAACCACGCGACGCTGTAATAAGACTAAATTCTGAAATCTGTGCCACAGTTATGCCAGCTAAGAAAAAAGTTCTTTTGCGGTATCCCATAAATCCCATTATCGCCCACACAATCAAGGGGTTTCCGATTAAAACAAAAAGCGAAAGAATAATGATTTGTTTTTCAAATCCTGCAAAATTTGCAAATAAAATCGATGAGCCAAGAATAACAAAAAATATAACAATAAAAAAATCGCGGAGAGGCCGTATGCGGCTCGCAATCTGATAATGCTCCGAGGAATTTGCCAACGCAAGCCCAGCTAGAAATCCGGCTATTTCAATAGAAAAACCTATACGATTCACAATAGAAGCCAGCGTAAGTACCCACGCGAGACTTGCAAGAAACAAAAGCTCGGATGAATTGGCAATCATATCAAAAATTATTGGGAAATATTTCCTCCCAAGCCACAACATTAAAACAAAAAGCCCCACGCCTTTTACAATCGTAAAAAGTAAACTCATCAACGAAATGCCTCCATTTACTTCAAAGCCAGCCAGCACAATTAAAACAAGGATTGCCACAAAATCTTGAACAAGCAAAAATCCAACGCTTATTTTCCCATAAAGACTGTTCAAATCTTTCTTATCCGCCAAAAGCTTTACTACAATAATAGTGCTGGAAAAAGTAAGAGCGATGGCAATATACAGTGACTCAAGCGACCCGAACCCCAAAAACTTACTTAAAAAAAATCCAATCGCGGCAGAAAATACAATTTGCGCTGATCCTACAATTAATGATGTCTTTCCAACCAACCGCAGTGATGTGTAATTTATTTCTAAACCAATCAAAAAAAGCAAAAACATTACTCCAAGATCTGCGAATAATTTCAATGACTCTTGATTGGCTACATTAAAAAAGCCGAAATAACCAATAATAGCGCCTGTTGCTAAATATGCGAGAATTGTGGGCTGGCGGAATAAGCGCGCAAGTACTCCCAATCCGGAAGCTAATAAAATAACAATGGTCAATTGAAATAACGCTATAGTCATTATTATTTATAATATCATAAATATATATTAATGGTCATTTAATACTTGGCTTGGTATAGCCTTGTAATAACACGTATAAACGCGCTAGACTAATAATAGAATGTAAAAAGAGTGGCTTGAAATGAGAAGAACATTGCTTTTAGCAAGCATCTTGTTTTTTTTATGCGGTATCATTGGTTGTAGCCAAGAAGCTAAAACAAATGTGCAAAAAAGATTTAATGAGCATCAATTTCAAATATTGTTTTTTGAAACATTTTACCAATTTTTCGGTATCCGAAATATTTCTGTCGCTGGATTATATTGCGATAGAGGGAACAGCCCATATTTTTGTTACGACAATGAATGTAATATAGAAAAAATACGAAAAGAGTGTGCTGTTTTTGACGAATTACACTATGAAAAGTATTTGATTATTTTTATACGAAGCGGTCCACAATTTTTTGTTCTTACGCGATCTGATAAATGCATGCAGTATATTGGAGAATACAATCTTTTATCAAAAGCGGATGCGCTTGCTATTCGTAGGCTTGGTCAAAAAGCCGCCAAAAAAATAAAAGAACCATGTCCTGCGCCAACAAATTCATAATCAAAACCGCCTATTATATCAGGCGGTTTTTATAAAATTACAAATTCTTCTTTATAGTCAGTCATTATCTTCACGAAGTTATCGAGTGTGATAGTTAATTATTGTATTTGTTCTCGCAATCCATTGACATCTTTGCCGAAAATTGTCTATTTTATTTTCAATTGGCAATAACCGCAAAGAAAGCTTTATATCAAGTTCTTGCGACATTGCTTTTTTTATTGCATTGGGATCTTGCTTTGTTACGCGCATTCCGTTTTGAAGTGCATTTTTTTCTGCGAAGATGACGCTGTGTCAACACACAAAATATAGTCAAATTACATTTTGCAAAGAAGTGGATGCTTGCCAGTCCGAAGCCCTGCCTACCATCAAGCAGGTTTAGCGTAGGCGGGAAGTGGAAACTTATTTTATAAATAATAAAAGATGTTATTTATTTTCTTGAATGACAGTTTTTAATCGCTGAATGTCGTTGTTTACTGTTTTCCAAACTGCTTCCAGATCAACGCCGAAGTAGTAATGAATAAGCCGATCTCTCATACCAACAATATCTTTCCATGGAATATCGGAAATGCGATTTTTGTATTCTTCAGATAAATGTTTTGCGGCTTCTCCTATAATTTCCAATTCGCGAATCAAACCGTCTTGAAGTAGTTTATCGCCCTTAAAATCTTCGTAATTTTTTCCAGAACAAAAATCTTCGATGGTTTCAATCGCATCAAGAATATGACTGAGATATACATTATTATCTTTTACCATACATTGGTTGGAGATCTTGCAATACAAAGGGCGCGATGCGTGGGTTCAGTGACGGCTCGGTAATAATCTCCACCCTTTTACCAAAGCGTTCCGAAAGAATGCGCTCAAACCCGATGATTTCAATAATGCTTTTGGGAGAAGAAAATCGAACCAAAAGATCAATATCGCTTGAATCCGTTTCTTCGCCACGCGCGTGTGAACCGAAAAGCCCGACGAATTCTGCATCGTTTTCTTTTAAAAATTGGGTTGCTTGTTCAATTTTTTCTAAATTGATCATGCACACATTGTACCACAAAAAACAATAAAAAGGAAATGATTTAACAATTTTCTCCCTTCGGGAGATCTACTGCAGGCATGACAAATTTTTCCCTGCCTGCCGGCAGGCAAGTTTGTTAGAAAAGCAAACGCTGTATCTATCTAAAGTTAAAGAGAGGAAAGCAAATCCAACATCTTTTTCTCAAGAGATAATTTTTCTTCGGCTGAATTACGTACATCTTGATCGCGGGCTCCCATCATCATTCCTCTTTCCCCATGCACAATTTCTTCTTTTGAGCCAACAAGATACTCTTGATTCGCTTTCAACGTTTCCAAAACAATCGGATTCTCTTGGACAAGTTTTTTTAATTCCATTAGTCTTTCCGCCGCCTCACGAAGTAATCTGGTCGCATTTTTTTCCTGTGACTCTTTTGTTTCTGCCCCAACTTTTTTTGTTTCTGACATACTTAAATTAAATTATTTTATTAAATCGATCTGATAAATTTAAATTTTATGGTTATGATTGAAAATTTTCTTTTCTTTTTTCCGTTAAAACATGGTTCCAGCCGGAGACGGACATGCGAGCCGATTGTTTTCCCGGGCTCTTTGATAATTTTCGAATAAAATAACTATTAGCGTTGTACAGCAATGTCAACGCCGAATTTTTCTTTAAATATTCGTTTCATTTGATCTACTTCTGCTTTCAAAATAGTAAATTCTTCTTTGTAATCAGTCATAATTTTCACAAAGTTATCAAGAGTTATGGTTAATTGTTGTATTTGTTCTCGCAACCCACTAATATCTTGCTGAAGATTGTCTATTTTATTTTCAATTGGCAATAACCGCAAAGAAAGCTTTATATCAAGCTCTTGCGACATTACTTCTTTTATTGCATTGATATCTTGCTTTGTTAACGCCATATTACTATCCTAACAAAGCACAAAATATAGTCAAATTACATTTTGCGCGGGAGAGGATTTGAACCTCCACGGGATTGCTCCCACCAGCACCTCAAGCTGGCGCGGCTACCGGGTTACGCCACCCGCGCATGTTTTACTAAATCAGTATAACAAAAAAGTATTATTATTCAATAATGAAAGAAACCGCCTAAACGGCGGTTTCTTTTTCTGTGACAACTACTTCTGATTCTTTTGATTTTTCTTGTGCTTTAGCTTGCCCGACATCAAGGCGGGATTTTGCGGCAATGCGCGCGTCTTCAAAGACTTGTTTCATCTTTCTCCTAATCTCGCGCTGCGCTATATTGCGAACATAATAAATTTTTGCGCGACGAACTTTTTTTGCTCGCGCTTTTATTTCTACTTTATCTACATCTGGAGAAAATAATGGAAAAACACGTTCTACACCTACTCCGGCAGCAATTTTACGCACAGTAAATGTAGCTCCTGATTCGGCTCCGTGCTTTCTAGCAAGCACAAGGCCATCAAAGGCTTGAAGGCGTGTTTTGCCGCCTTCTTTTACTTTTTGCCACACACGAACAGTATCGCCCGCGTGAAAATCAAGTGCTTTTCGTTTTTCTACATCAATCGGCGTGAGTACTAAATTAAGAGATGGCATGGGAGATACAATAGCATATATTTATTTGCTATGCAAGAATTGTGCCGCCGAAAACGCCAATTTGGTTTATGGCAACAAAAAAGATCAATATCAAAAACAGCGCTGTACCATATAAAAGATGCCCCAAATGTCCTCGTCTAAACTCAATAATAAAAGATAGCATCAAAGAAAAAACCACAATAATAGATGCTAGCAAATATAAATAAACTAGAAACAAATTTGGTGATAAGAATAAATTATAGAAAAATATTTTTGGCAAAAACGTCCAACTATACAAAGCGGAAGGCTGACTTTGCGGCAAATTATTGGTTTCCGCGGCAAGCACCTTTGTAGCTGTAGTCGTAGGCTCGTTTTCTATCATAATAAACGCGTTGTCATTTGATTTGCTTGTGATTACTTTCTGTCGAGAGATAGTAGCAATAGTCGGCGTGATATGTATGTTCTGTTTTTCTATAAAAGTTGGAGCACTTGCTATTGCAAGGGGCGCCCCAAACATTTGTACCACAAATATTGCGTCGCGTCCTTGATATATGCCATTTGCGATGCCTATACCAATCTCGGAAAATCCGGAATTTACAATATTTTTGCGGTGCGTTGGAGAATTCATCCATGCTCTGACTACATCTTCTGACCCATAAAAATTGACAGCCAAGTTTTCTCCAGCGCGATCAAATAAATATCCGGACTGCATAATCCAATACCATGGAGTGAGCCCTGCCGAAGAGGTGTGAGCAAAATATCCATTACGTACCATATCGTCTGCTTTCATTTGCGCGGCCTTATTTAAAAGCTCGTTGGTTTTAAGCGTTGCAATATTATTCTCAATACGATTTTCGTTAGTAAGTTCAATCAGCGCGTTTGGTAAAATAGAAGACAGAAAGTATTCGGTCTTATGGATAACCATTGATGCCCCCAACACAAAAAATTCAACGACGACAATCATTGCAATCAAAAAAAAGACAACTGATTCGCGAAAAAGACGCGGTTTGTGATTATTGTCTTTGTGTGGAATAAAATATTTTTGAAACCAGTTCATTGAGTATTATTGTACCACAAAATTATCATAAAAACAACCCAGCTTTTTTTGAAAAAGGTCTGGGTTGTTTTTATTAATTAGATTCTTTATATTGCTGTTGTATTTCTTAATTCTTTTATTTTTTCTTGAATCTCGGCGATGCGCTGGCGAATTGTATCAATGAGTTGTTTCTTTAATTCGTCTATTTTTCCCTTGAGAAGTTCTTTGAGACGATTTCTAAGCTCTTCGATCTGTGCCTTGAGTGCTGCGATTTGCTCTTCTTTTGTGGTTTCCGCGCCCAATACAGAACCGCTTCCATTGTCTCCGCCCTCACCGCCTCCGAATCCAAACGATATGCCACCTATAGGACCGTTCGCGCCACCTCCATTGTCGTTGTTATTATCATTATTGCTTCCTCCGCCACCGTCGTCTTCGTCTCCACCGCTTCCACCGCCATTGTCAGTTGGAGGATTTTCTTTATTGCCAAAAAGCAACTCACGACCTTCTTCTTCTGTATTGTCTCTATTTACGACGCTATCTGTTACATCAACAAAAACATCAAAGAATGAGTCTGGCGTTGGAGCAGTTTGCGTCCATCCATCTTTCTGTGTTTCTGTGACGCGATAAGTGCCTGATTCGGGAACAGGTATTGAGAATTTGCCTCCATCTGAAGTAAGAGAAAGAGAAATCATTTCTATTGGCACGCCGTCATTTAATTTAGTAGCTTTGATTTTCCACCCATCAAGCCCAGGCTCGTTTGCCTCACCGTTGGGCTGATGCCATACTCCATCACCATTGAGATCATTAAACTTATACCCTTCAATTAATGGATATTTCCA
>CAYIWH010000022.1:0-14068 GCA_964367075.1 uncultured Candidatus Saccharibacteria bacterium
TCGCGCTTTGTAAAAACTTTCATACCATCAATTCGGTTTGAGCCCTGTCCGTAGGCAACTCCGGTGACAAGCTTTGTGCCATATTTTTGGCATATTGGCCATTCTGGAATCGTGCCATTGGTATCGTATTCTGTACCGATATTTTTTCTATCACCTCCCTTGGTAAAAACATGCGGTTGTATTATTTCAAGCGCCTGACAAGCAGTCATATCTCCTTCTATTTCAAATGGGATTACATAATCAACTCCAGAAATTGCGCTAACAATCATACAGCGCGTCATAAGATCTTGAAATGGCTTGCCCTTTTTATTTTTACAAAACCAATCGCCATTTACTACAACGACGAGATTGTCTCCGTGTTTTTTGCTTTCCATGATACAGCTAATATGTCCGGGGTGAATCGGGTCAAACGGGCCGCTAGTGGCGACAATAGTACCAACAATATTGGGCCGCATTTGTTTGAATTCTTCTAATGATACAATTTTTGCACCGAGCGTTTGCATATCTTTTATTATTTCTTTTCCGTAAAAAATAGCAAGATGATGCTGTTGATTAGATGTGATAATATATAAATATGGATCTTAACGAATACAATCTAGAAGCGCACTGTTTGGCAAAAGAAATAAATTTGGCAAAAACCGCCGAAAAATTAGATAAAAATCTTATTGGTCGTAGAAGGGAATTTTTAACGTATTTGGTAGGACCAAAAGAATTTGTATTTATTTTTTCTTTTGGTGTTGTTGTTTTTGTAAATATTGCCAAAGATTCTCAATCTGCGTTTCGAAAATCACTTTCAAAATTTTTAATAAGTCCTGTAAAAAAAACATTTAATGAATCGTATGTATTGCGAGAACGCGAAGGCAAAATAAATGTTGGCGATGAGGCAACCGATTTGCCGGCCATTGGTGTTGAAGAAATTGGTATTGCTGCGCGAGTTTTGGCGCAGTCTGTCGCGCTCGAATATATCGAAGATATTACAGACGAAGCTCTTTCAAATGTTGATTCTGCAAATGCTGTCTTGGGAGATTCCGGCATATTTTTTCAAAACACAAGAGCAATTTTAAAATTGGTTAGCCAAAACAATGGCACAATTCAATTTGTTATTTCAAAACTTTCTCTTTTGGATAAACCAGAAATCACATGGGAGCATAAACAATTAGAAATGCTATTCTCGCAGTTATCGGATATTTTTGAGCTGAGATCGCGCTTTAAAAATATAGAATATAAAATCGACTTTACAAGGACAAATTCAGAATTTGCTTTTGATGTAATGCAAAGCCGTCGCGCCAATTTTCTTGAGTGGATGATTATTTTACTTTTTGTGATAGATTTGATTCTTTTGTTTTGGCTGGGGTAATGGCTTGCGTCAAGTTGATACGCAGATGATTTGCCACGGCACGACTAATTGTCAGGTTATTTTTACAAACAACATACAAATGAGCTGTTGTTATTGCGCAAATACCAATTGAGTTGTAAACTATAAAACAGTGTAACAAAAGAAACGGTGGTTTCCACAGATGGAACAATATTGGATGCCAAAAAAACTTGACTTTAAAAATTTAAGATTATGCACAGATAATTATCCAGCAGATTTTTTATATATCAGATTGATTGGTTCCGCCGGCGGTACTGCGAAAGTTAAAGAAAATTTAAAAGACAGGAAATTTGATTTCAGAAAAGATAAATCCGGTTTGCATATACTGATTGATTCGAAAGAAGTTTTTAGTTTCATATTGCAAGATTATCAAAAAGGATTTTCTCTCGCGTATGAAAGAATTGTACCCACTGAAGATGGCGTTGGAAGAATGGTGGTGTTGGGTACAGGTATTGATCCGTATGATCCAAGCCTACCTGAGCCAAGAAGATCATTTTTGAGAACCGTACTGGACGAACATTTAATGGAAATATTTTTCTTGGGTAGAATTAATCTTAAGTTTCATTCTTGGTATAGTAAGTCGCGCTGGAAATACTGGACCATTGATACACAGCACAACATTCAGGAAACAATTTGAAAACAATCGGCGGAATATTATGAAGAGAACTAATATAAATTTTTTAGATACCGAATATTCCAAACTGCCAAAAACACGGCAGTTTTTAATTTTATAAAATTTTGCACTTTAGTAGAACGGGTTAGAATCTATCTCAAAGAAAAAACCGCCATTTTGGCGGCATCACATTTTTACAAAAAACTAAATTTTCTTACATTAAACATAGCGGCAAGTATTTTCCATTTTTCGATGGCCCTTTCTCTTCTTTTGCAGGCAAGATCATATTTTTTATTTAATTCTTTTCTATGCGGAACTTTTATATATTTCCAGTTATAGCTAATTAAATTCTCTCCACAATCCCATACGCAGGAGCGGAAACACCATTCATCTAGAGCAGATTTAATATTTTTCTTAGTCCAATTATTTGGGATCTCAAATATAGCTTTTTCATCGGTTCCCCTACTGCTTTTCATCCAAAACAAAACATGTCTTTTATTTTTTCTGGGTCTTACCATTTTTTCAATCTGTCATTTCTTCTTTTATGTTTATAGCAATATTGTATTTAAAAATCAAATTAGTGATTGAATAAATTTAATTTTTCTGCTACAATCGCAAGTATTGAAAAGCGGGATTAGTTTAATGGCAGAATAAGAGTTTTCCAAACTCTGGGCAGGAGTTCGATTCTCCTATCCCGCAAAATTCTATTATATTATGAAAGTTTGCATTAAAAGAATTGATAAATCATTGCCACTACCGGAATATAAGACCGCGGGAGCAGTGGCTTTTGATTTGGCGTCGCGTATTGATATGACAATTTTGCCGAAAAGCATAGCGTATATACCTTTAAATGTGGCGCTTGAACCGCCCGAAGGACATATGGTGCTTTTGGCGGCGCGCTCATCGCTTCACAAGAAAGGGCTCATGCTTGCAAATGGAGTTGGTATTGTGGATAGAGATTTTTCAGGCAATGAAGACGAATATCACGCGGCGGTGTATAATTTTAGTGATAATCCTGTAAATATTTCGCGCGGAGACAGAGTGGCGCAAGCGGTATTTAAGCCATACGAAAAAGCAGAATGGCACGAAGTGGATGATTTGGAAAACAAATCCCGCGGAGGATTCGGAACAACTGATATTAACTAAAAAAGGTCGGGGATATTATTAAAATTTTTGAATTGCGAAACATCACGAAAACAGTGTTTTTTCTGGGATTTTCGGAGCCCAACGGGGCGAGAAGAAGCGAATTTTCAGTCAGAAAATTACGCGACCCAGAAAAAACATTGTTGAGTGAAAGTCTTCGTAATTCACAAAATAAATAACTTAAAATTATGAATTGGGCAAATCCAGAATTTTATAGTAGGTGGCAAATGCCATGGGGAGTGATGCCTATGATTGCCACTTTTGGCATGCTGACAGTCGGGGTTCTTTTTCTAGTGTTGGTAGCATGGACAATCGCGTGGAAAGGGATGGCGTTGTGGAAAGCGGCGCGCCTTGGACACAAATGGTGGTTCGTAGTGCTTCTTTTAATCAACACTGTCGGTATTCTTGAGATTTTGTATATTTATATTTTCAGCAAAAAAACCTCATCGTCTAGCCCTGTGAATAGCGAACAGTCCTCGGTCTAGATTTTATTGAAAAACTGTAATAGCATTTATGCCAAGTATTACAGTTTTTCTTTTATGGCCTATAGTTTAGTGGTAGAACGTCTCGATGGACATCGGGAAGGCTGAGAGTTACATTATATTTATGAGTTTTGTGTATATTTTGAAAAGCGAAAAGAATGGTCGTTACTATATTGGTAGTACTGATAATTTAGACAGGAGGATAATTGAACACAATTCTGGTAAAACGCATTCCTTAAAATATTTAGTCCCCTTGCGAATAGTTTTTCATCAAAAGTTTACAGACAACAATGAAGCGAAACAAATGGAACAAAAGCTAAAGCGCATAAAAAGTAGAAAAATTCTTGAACAAACAATTTCCGATGGTTATATAAAAATGGGCCTATAGTTTAGTGGTAGAACGCATCCATGGCATGGATGAGGTCCGAGTCCAATTCTCGGTGGGTCCAAAATGTTGGGTGGAAAATATTTAACAAATTATTGTAAAGATTTCATGGTGGGAGCGGTCGCTCCAAGCTCTCGTTTTGTCGTCAAAAAAATTCTTAAAGAACTTAACGCAAACGCGCTTTATATCGTTGAATATGGAGCAGGAGATGGTGTAATTACAAAAGCGTTGCTTCATAAATTGCCTTCAAGTGCTCGTCTTGTCGCGATAGAAACAAACAATGCGTTTGTTGAAGATTTAAAAAAAATAAAAGACGATCGTCTTATAATAATTCACGATGATGTTGTTAGAGTTGCTGAAAATTTTACGAAACTTAATTTGCCGCGCATTGATACTATAATATCTGGGATTCCTTTTTCGTTTTTTAAACCATCGGTACGCAACATTCTAATAAAAAATACGGTCTGTGGAATCACGCCTGGCGGACAATTTATAGTGTATCAATATTCTATATTCATGTATCCAATATTAAAAAAATATTTTCGGGAAGTTAAAATTACATTTGAGCCGCGAAATTTTTTGCCATATTTTATTATGCGCGCTATAAAATAATCTGCTTGTCTATTTTTGTTTTTTCTTTATACTAGAATATATTATGCCGCGGTAGCTCAGTGGTAGAGCGCATCCCTGAAGAGGATGGCGTCGGGTGTCCGATTCACCCCCGCGGCACAATGTGGTATAATTATTAGTATTATTAGTTAATATTATAACAATGAAAAAATCATATATTATCGCGTTGGTTATTGTGGCGCTCGTGGTCATTTATGTATGGAGCGGATACAATCGTTTTGTCACCGCAAATGAAGCTGTAGACGCGCAGTGGCAACAAGTAGAAGTTCAGTATCAGAGGCGGCTAGATTTGATTCCAAATCTCATAGAGACAGTAAAAGGCATTACCAAGCAAGAACAAGATGTATTTTTGAAATTGGCAGATGCTCGGGCAAATTATGTAAACGCGAAATCAGTAGATGACAAGGTTCGCGCGGCGACACGCGTAGAGACAGCGTTTGCTGGTATTTTTGCACTCGCCGAAAATTATCCTCAACTTCGTTCTTCGGAAGCATTTACTACATTGATGGCGCAGTTGGAAGGCACAGAAAATCGTGTAAGTGTAGAGCGTGGACGATTCAATGAAATTGTAAAGAGCATCAATACAATGATTAAAAAATTTCCTGCAAATATTTTAGCGCGTGTGTTTGGATTTTCAGAACGAGAATATTTTGACGCAGCCACTGGAGCTGAAAATGTCCCACAAGTAAATTTCTAAATTAATGTTGAGGAAAGCAATCACTTTTTTAACCTTTGCGCTACCTTTGGTAGCGTTTGGGTTTTATAGTCTTGGTACACCACAAGGTTTTGTGAATGATTTTGCATGGATGTTGTCGCCGGATCAAAAATTCGGACTCGAGCAAAAGCTGGTGCAATTTGAAAAAGAATCATCAAATGAGATTTCAGTAGTGACAATTTCTAATTTGCAGGGGGATTCAATAGAAAATTTCGCGGTTAAACTTTTTGAGGAATGGAAAATAGGAAAGGCAAAAAACGACAATGGTATTTTGCTTTTGATCGTTCGAGATGATCGCAAAATGCGAATTGAAGTAGGATACGGATTGGAAGGAGCGATACCTGATGCGACGGCTTATTCAATAATCACAAACATTTTGACTCCTACATTTAAACAAGGTGATTATTTTGGAGGAATAAATAGCGCGGTAGATGCAATGATGTCTGCTACAAAAGGCGAATATCAACCAGCAAGTGATTCTGAAAGGACAACATCTTGGTCAGCCAAAACTATTGAAAATTTTTTTTGGTTTGGACTTATTATAATAATTTGGATTTCTAGCGCGCTTGCAAGATCAAAATCGTGGTGGGCTGGTGGAATAGTTGGTGGTGTGATAGGCGCAATCGTAGGGTTGTTTTTAGGATTTGTGTTCGTAGGAATTATTGCAATTGTATTATTAATACCGCTTGGATTGTTTTTTGATTTTATTGTCTCTCGTTCATACGAACGAGGCAAAGCAACTGGACATATGCCGTGGTTTATTGGAGGAGGACGAGGAGGGGGCGGATTTGGAGGTGGTGGTTTCGGAGGATTTGGAGGGGGTTCATCTGGTGGCGGCGGTTCAAGCGGTAGCTGGTAGAACATTTTGATAAAACTTTTAAGATATTTTTAAGGTGGATTTTTTTATAAAATGCGGTATCATAAGGGGGCTTAAAAGGTCGTATGTTATTTTTATCGCTTTTTAACTATTTCAATGGAGGAACAAGAAATAGGCAAGGTGATTCATTGGTACGATAAGCTCGGTGTTGCTGTAGTCAGACTTAGCGGCGCTTTAAAAACAGGAGACAAAATTAAAGTAAAACGCGGCGAAGAATCCACGGATGACACTGTGCTTTCAATGCAGGTAGATCACAAAGATGTTGAGTCAGCAAAAGCGGGCGACGAAGTCGCTGTAAAAATTTCTGGCACAGCAAAAGAAAGCGCTCGCATTTGTCATGGCGGATAAGGTGTGGCAATAAATAACACTTTAAAACATTCCTTTTTGTGGTGTTTTTAGTTTTACATTTTTTATAGCATCATCAATAATAGTGAAAAGATGCTTGGCAGAACAAGCTTTGCGCGATTTAAAATCAAGAGCAAAAAAAATAGAGGCAAAGAAAAAATTAAAAGATAATCGAAGGAAAAAAGCACGGGAATTGAGAGCTAATGGGTGGTCTTACCGAAAAATTGGAAAATCATTAAATATGTTTTGGGTATGGGAGAAGATTGATTTTGTTTGATTAATTAAAAATAAAATATGGTGGGCGTAGCTCAACTGGTTAGAGCGTCGGTCTGTGGCACCGAAGGTTGGCGGTTCAACTCCGCTCGTCCACCCAAACACAAAAATATATATTGTTAACCATTGACGATTTGGTTAACATAGATTAGCATTGGAATATATGAACAAAAGACTGTTTTCAACTTCAGAGGCGGCGAAAATACTAGGGATTAGTCGCATTGCGGTATTTAAGAAAATCAAATCAGGTGAAATAAAGGCCAAAAAAACCGGCAGAAATTTTGTTATTGAAAGCAATGAGATTTTGCCTTCTCTTGGATCAGTTTTGGGCCCACAAAAAAAACACCAAATAGAACAATCGGTTAAAAAAACAGTGCGTGAATATGGAGAAACGCTGAGGTTGTTGGGGAAAGAATAATATGAAAATAATTACCATTACCGAAATCGAATATGTAGTTCACGTTCTCGCCAATGAGCTGATGCGATGGGACGAACCGATACCAGATTTTGAGTCCCGTTTTCCGCATGTTTTAGAAAGTTGTTTGCGTGTACCATTTCAAACATTTAGTGGAAAGAAACTATACAAAGGGCTTAATGAGAAAACTGCCATCTTATTTTATTTAATAATAAAGAATCATCCATTTCAAAATGGCAACAAACGTATTGCCATGACGGCTCTATTCTATTTTCTCTATAAAAATAAAAAATGGCTCAAAGTTGATAATCAGGAACTATATAATTTTGCGAGGTGGGTGGCAGCAAGCAACCCAAAAATTAAAACAGAAACTGTCGCCGCAATTCAAAAATTCATAAAGACATACGTTACAGATTTATAAAATATGTTCACAATATTACCAGACCTGCCTGCTCGCCTCGTTGAAGCTTTTGCGAAGCTGGCCGGTCAGACACGCTTGTTCTATCTTGCTTGTCCTGAGCTAGTCGAAGGATTGTCACCCATTTGATTTTTCAATTTATTTGTGCCAACGTGGAATTATTATGAAAAACTACAACTTTCCTATAGAGCAGGATGGTGACGGGTTTTTTGCGTTTTGCCCAGAATTGCAAGGATGCTATAGCCAAGGAAATACACACGAAGAAACATTCAAAAAAATACGGCGGGGTTATGCACTTTATTTTTTGCTAACAAGAGAAAAATGGTATAATAAAAGCATCTCACAAGGGCACCGGCCTATAATAATATTTTTTGGGAGGCAATAGCATGAGATCTCGTGGGATTTCATTGAGCTAACCACTATATACATAAAGCCCGGTAATATCTTTGTGAGATATCAAAGGGCCTTGTCAAAAAGGGCTTTTTTATTTATTCTGGACACCACACAACTAAACTGTATAGACACCATGTACAGCTGGCGCCTTATATAATAGAATAAAAGCATTATTAGCACTAATCATATATTTCATATGAAAACAAAATATGTCGCGTTATTATCGTTTTTTGTTCTTGCTCCTGCTCTAACGCTAGCACAAGCAGGCGCTTCTCAAGAAACAATTAATCAATTGCTTCAACAAATTAAAGCGTTGCAGACTCAAATTCAACAATTGCAAGCTCAACAAACGACCTTAGAACAAAATCGTCGCGATACAGTAACACAGCTAATTTCAGCACTTAAAGAAGGATCACGTGGAAACAATGTAAAAACATTACAAGCAATTCTTGCTATAGATCAAGACATATATCCTGAAAGCGTTATTTCTGGTTATTTTGGTAAGCTTACTGCTAATGCAGTAAAACGCTTTCAAAAAAAATATGGCATTGAACAGGCGGGGCATATTGGACCAAAAACCCTGAAAAAACTAAATGAGTTGCTTGAAAAACATCCTTTATCATTGGAAGTGACGACATCTACTAAAAAAGGAAATGTGGGAGAAAAACATGTTTGTGCTATTATTCCGCCTGGACACTTAATAGCGTCTGGGTGGTTGCGGAAACATGATGGCGAGCGCCCAATAGTGCCAGAATGCCAAAAACTTCCACGTGGCATTGAGCGCAAACTTGAAAATGATGATGATAACGACGATGATGAAGATAATCATGGTGGCGGAGCGACCACCACGCCGCCCACAGATATTAGCGCGCCAATTATTTCAAATGTAGTAATTTCTAATCTCGCTAGCACAACTGCTAAAATATCTTGGACTACAAACGAATTGGCAATTGGCAAGCTTTATTTTGGCACTTCGACGCCACTCAACCTGAATCTTGCAAATATGATATCAGAAACTACCACCATGTATAATCATCAATTAAATCTCTTAAATTTGTCCGCATCCACTACTTATTATTATGTAGTAGAAGCAAAAGACACCACTAACAATATAGCTACTACATCACAGCAAAGTCTTGTGACGCTACAATAATATTGTTGTGGAGTGTAGTTGTGATATTTTTTAGTATACTTAGATATGATGAATTATCCTCTTCTTTTTACGCTTTCAACGATTGGCATCAGCGAAACATCTTATCTTATTCGCAAACGAATCGCTTCAGAAAAACCAATTTGTCCCATCGGCGAAGGATGCGCGTTAGTTTTAACAAGTCGTTACAATAAATTTTTTATTGTACCAAATGATGTGTTGGGGCTGTTGTTTTATATCGTCATTTCGCTTATTTCTAGTTTTCTAGTTATTGGTGTTGGACCGTTAATTTTTTTGGATTTCGTATTTAAATTTTCAATTGCCGCTGGCTCTCTGTTGTCTTTATTTTTTACATATTTGCAGTGGCTGGTTATTCGTGCCTGGTGTTTTTGGTGCCTTATGTCAGCATTTACCATTTGGGTCATGGGGGTTATAATTTTAATAAGCGCTATTAATTAATTATGAAAAAATCGTCATTTCACTTTTTAAGAGTCGGACTGGCAATCACTTTTTTGTGGATTGGCGTTTTGATTTTTCAAAATCCCGCGGCGTGGGGAGGATATTTACAGCCGTGGGCAATGGGACTTTTGCCAATTCCGCTAGCGCAAGCAATGGTTGGCACGGCGATTTTGGATATTGTAATCGGGGCATTATTGTTGGTTGATATTCTGACATGGCTCGCCGCGCTTGTAGGCACAATTCATCTTGCTATTGTGCTTGTTGTAAGCGGTATTACCGAAGTAACTGTGCGCGATGTGGGACTTTTAACTGGAGCTGTAGCATTAATGATTGATTCTTTGCCACAATCAATTATAAATAAAACTAAATTTAAAAATTTTTATGAAAAATGAGACTGCGCCTCAAGAAAAAAATTGGAATAATTATAAAGTGCGTCATTTTAAAACGGGGCAAGGAGAGCTTGTAGAATATAGAGACAAAAAAACTGGTAAGGTGGCAAAAATAATAATGAGAGGCGCAAATGGGGAACTTACGACAATGGAGTGCGATCCAAACACCGGCAAACTTAGTGAACTTATAGAATATGACAAGAATGGAGAAATGATAAGATTGCAAGACCAAAAAGCCATAAGAGAAGCGCTGAAAGACAACAATATATGGCACGCTAGAATGTTAGATGAAATTAAAATACAACACGGCAATATAGATGCGGCTACAGCGATGATTGACCAAATGCTTAACGATGAAATACTTGCTGTAGAACAACAACAATGACAATGAAAACTTGTGTTAAAACTGTTGGCATGATATCTTCGCTATTGCCAACGAATTAACAACTATGCTTTTGTTGATGAGTTCTTGTTTGGTGTTATAATGCAGAAATGCGGCAAAAAATTACAAGCACATCATTTTTTATAGGTAGGGGCGGAGAAAATCTTATATCATTTGGTTCGGGACAGCCAGATTTGCCGCCGCCAAAACAAGTTTATAAAATTCTCAAAGACTATAAGGGCTTTAAATATGGGCTAATACAAGGAGAAGAAAATTTGAGACGCGCTCTTTCGAAAGATTATCCCGGCGCAAAACCGGAAAACTTTGTTATCACCAATGGAGCCTCGGAAGCGCTTGATTTGGTTTTGCGAGCCCTCACACGCAAAAACGGTAAAATACTTTTGCCAAGACCTTATTATTATTCATATCCATTTGTCGTGCGATATGCCGGAATGACGCCCGTATATTATGATCTACACAACGGCAAAATTGATTTTGATAAATTTAAAAAACAAATTAAAGGATGTGTGGCGGCATTGATAAATTCTCCGTCGAATCCCACCGGCACAGTTCAAGAAATTTCTATACTCAAAGATATAGAAAAACTTGCCGCCGAGCTTGGCGTATATGTCATTTCAGATGAAGTATACAAAGACCTTATTTATGTTCGCAAAAATTATTTGATTCAAGGGCCTAAGGTTTTGATAATTAATTCGTTTTCTAAAACATACGCTCTATGCGGTCTTAGAGTAGGATATTTATATTCTAAAAATAAAAAAATTGTTGATACGGTAATCGAAATGAAAACACACACATCGATGAATACCAGTATTATAGGACAGGCGATGGCATACGAAGCAATACAGGTACCAAGAGATATTATAAAAAACCAAATAAAGATGTGGGAGTCTCGCAGAGATGTTATTTATCAAGGAATGATTGATTTGGGACTCGATTTATGGAAACCGGAGGGGGCGTTTTATGTATTTCCAAAATTTAAAAATCCAAACAAGGTAATGCATGATTTATACTACAAATATAAAATGATTACATACGACGGGGCATGGTTTGGAGATCCTGCGCGATTGCGATTTAGCTACGCGCTCGATGAGAAAAAAATAAAAGAAGGGTTGCGCCGCTTGAAAATATTTCTTTCAAAAGAATACAAATTATATTAAATATTAAATTTATTTATGCAAAATGTGGCGTCAAAAACTTCGTGGGGAGGAGTAGCAGATTGGTATGATGAAGCTGTTTCTCGCGACGGAAGCTATCAAAAAAACCTGATATTGCCAAATCTTCTACGTTTACTTGATATCAAAAGGGGAAAAAGTATTTTAGATGTGGCGTGCGGACAAGGATTTTTTGCTAGAGAGTTTTTTAAGCAAGGCGCGCTAGTGACTGGTATTGATGTTTCTCCGGAACTTATAAATATCGCAAAAGAGCAATCGTCATCTGAAATTGAATTTATAATTTCCTCTGCAGATAATATGCAAAAGGTCAAGTCTGATAGCATTGATAATGCAACAATCGTGTTGGCTCTACAAAATATAGATAATATAAAAAAGGTTTTTGAGGAATGTTCGCGTGTTCTCAAAAAAAACGGAAAATTGTTTTTAATTTTAAATCACCCGGCGTTTCGTGTTCCAAAAAATAGCAGTTGGGGATTTGACACAAAAAATAAAATTCAATACAGAAGAATTGATAGATATCTTTTGGAAATTAAAGTGCCGATTCAAATTCATCCAGGAAAAAATCCGAAAATACAGATAGTTTCATTTCATAGGCCGATTCAATATTATTTTAAACTGTTGGCAAACGCTGGTTTTTGTGTCAGCAAAATGGAAGAGTGGGAATCCAAGAAAAAAAGTATGCCTGGCCCGCGCGCTGATGCGGAAAATACAGCGCGCAAAGAGTTTCCATTGTTTCTATTTTTAGAAGCGGTAAAAGGACTTAATTAAATATATGAAAAACAGATCTGCAAAATTTCTGCTGTGGTCAATCATAATATCGGGCGTATTAATTGTTTTAGCGATTGGTATTGCGTATAAAATGCTAAAAAACGCTTCACAAAATCAAATTGTGCCTTCACAAAATACAAACAATGCGCTCGTGGCGCCTAGCGCAGATATTAAAATAAAAAAATTTACCGATAATATTTATGGATATTCATTTGAATATCCAACTATATTGATAGGTGGATTTCAAAAACTGACACCGGAATTGGAAAAAGGCGGAGTTAAAGAAAGTATTGTGCTTGAAACTCCTCGTGACTCGAAAGACAGGCTGGCCGTGATAATTTCAGTAGAAGATCGTCCTGATAATTTGGAGAAAATAGAATCACTTGCTAATAACTACGAGGAGGGATCCAAGACGTTTGGGATTGAGCTTTTTAGGATCACGTCGGAGAATATAACCGTAGATGGTATCGATGTTATTGAGCGAAAATATTCAATTCAAAAATCAAGCATGCCGTATAGCGCGGTTCGCTTCGCGATGCACGGTACCAGATTGTATGTTTTCTCTGTATTTCGCTCATCAAATAACGATGATATAATAGAGATGGAAAAGACAATACTCGATTCTATTCATTTTTCTACAAAATAGATCTGTTTGTATTTCATTGTATGCAATGATAATCTTATATTAAACACACATTACTAATTTTATAATTTTTATTGTATGGATGAGAATATTAAAAAAGCGGAAGATAAAATTCAAGAGCTATCTCGACAGGTGGAAGAACTAAAAAAATCTGTTTCATCAAACAGCGTGATACCGCTACCAATTGCTATTGTAATAGCGGGGGTTATAGTCGCTGGATCTGTGATGTATGCATCAATAAATTATAAAAACGGACTCACCGCCTCAGTAAATAACCCGGCCAATAACGCTGTCGCAGTAAATGCGCAGAACGGGGTGCCATCAACCCCGGAAGACCATGTTTTTGGAAATCCAAATGCGCCAATAAAAATTGTTGAATACTCTGATTTGGAGTGTCCGTTTTGTAAAATGTTCCACCAAACAATGGCCCAAATCATGGAAGAATATGGCAAAACAAACAAGGTTGCCTGGATATATCGTCATTTCCCTTTAGATCAACTGCATTCAAAAGCGAGAAATGAGGCGCGCGCGACTGAGTGCGCGTGGGAACAAGGAGGTAATGATGCGTTTTGGAAATTCGTGGACAAAATATTTGAAATTACTCCATCAAACGATGGTCTTGACCCAGCCGAGCTTCCGCAAATTGCACAAACAATTGGCATTGATAAAACAAAATTTATAAGTTGTTTATCAAGCGACAGAAATGACGCACGTATTACGCAAAACGAAAAAGACGGCTTAAGCTCTGGCGCGCAAGGGACTCCTTTTAGTATTATTTTTACAGCAAAAGGTAAACAGCTGATTGTGAACGGAGCACAACCATACGAAAACGTAAAAAAATTGATTGATCAGGCTCTTGCAGAATAGTAAGTATTTGTAATCCTGGCATGAGCGTAGTATGCTAGTACCAGATGTTCTTTGTGAAGGAGACTTGCCGTGTGTGGTATAGTCGGCATTGTTTCGAATGCCTACACGCACCCCTCAATCCGAACACTTTCTGTTAATAATAATTCTTTCTTT
>CAYIWH010000023.1:0-2715 GCA_964367075.1 uncultured Candidatus Saccharibacteria bacterium
GCGCCATTTATATTTAATATAAATTTCGAGGCCCCACCCCCTGGGGGGGCGCCCACCTCTTTTGTTTGGCAGTGTAAGTTAAATAATGTAGTATAATAACATGGCGAACAAAAAACCGGTTATTTTTTTTCTAAGTAAATCAGGAGCTGGCAAAGACACTCAAGCCGATCTTTTGATAGAAAAACTTGGATTAAGCTATATTAATACAGGAGATCTTTTGCGCGGTTTTACTAGCGATGAGCATTTATCTATTCTTGATAAATTTTCTGTTGATTATTACGAGGCGTGTGGAATCAGATCTATTATAGACAAAGGAAAATTTATTCCCACAATTTCTGTTGTATCGCATTGGAGAAACGCATTGCTTGATATTGTCAGAGAGCCGACAAAGACAAAAGGAATTATATTTGTTGGAGTGGCAAGAAAGCTAGGAGAGGCGCTTGCTTTGCACGATTTTTTTGAAACGTGGCCTGATGCTAAGGCTAATTTTCGCATAATGCCTGTATACATGAAGGTTTCTGATAAAGAAGTAAAAAAACGTTTGTTGGTGCGCCTTCAATGTGTTGGATGCAAGACTATCGCTCCAGGCTTACCTGAATATAAACTTATTGAAGAATGTAAGCGTTGTGGGGGAAAATTAATAAAAAGAAAAGACGATACGCCTTCAGGAATAGTGTCCAGATTGGGAGAATTTAAAGAATATGTAATCCCAGTTCTAAAATATTTTCAGGAGAAAGATATTTTAATCACAATCAATGGCGAGCAATCAATTGATGATGTTCACAAAGATGTGATAAAAGCTCTTCATTTGAGAAATATATGATTATAAAAAATTCACAAGAACTAGAAATCCTGCGCGAAGGGGGTAAATTGTTGGCGAGTATTTTACATAAAGTAGCTGACGTGACAAAGCCCGGCACTACTACAAAGCAAATTGATAAGCTTGCCGAAGATTTGATTAGAAAAACGGGAGGCGAACCGTCTTTCAAGGGATATAGTGTCCATGGCGCGCCAATGCCGTATCCTGCTTCTTTGTGCGTTTCAATTAATAATGAAATTGTTCACGGAATACCCTCTGATCGAATTTTGAAAGAAAGCGATGTTGTAGGGCTTGATATAGGAATGCAATACAAAGGATATTTTACTGATGTCGCAGAGACGATTTTAGTTAAAAGCAAAGAGCTTGACAGTTTGTCGCAGAGAAGAGTATCGATGAATTATTTAGAAATTGAAAGATTGATTGCAACTACAAAATCCGCTCTGGAGGTTGGTATTTCCGAAGTGCGAACTGGCTCTCATGTTGGCGATATTGGGTTTGTTATCCAACGTCATTTAGAAGATGGCGGGTTTGGCGTTATAAGAGAGCTTGTTGGGCATGGTGTTGGTAGAGCTGTTCATGAGGACCCAGAAATTCCAAATTGGGGCGAAAAAGGGAATGGATATGTTTTACATGAAGGAGAGGTGATTGCGTTAGAACCAATGGCCACCGTCGGAAATCATGCTGCAAAACTTTTGTCTGACGGATGGACATGGGCTACCAAAGACGGTTCAATCGCGGCGCATTTTGAACATACTATGGTAGTGACAAAAAATGGATGCGAGGTATTGACAAAAATCTAATGTACGCTATTATGTACATATGAACACTAAAACAACAGTTCCTATTTCAGAGGCCAGAAAGAACATTTTCAAGATTGCCGAGGATGTGCAAAAGCCAGATACGTATTACACGCTTACCGAAAAAGGCCGCGCGAAAATGGTTGTAATGTCAGCCGACGAATTTGATTCCTGGCAAGAGACTTTGGAAATTATGGCAAATCCTCATTTAATGAAAGAAATTCGCAGTGCGCACACTGATTTTGAAAAAGGGAGATACATTGCCTTTTTTAAAGATTTTTTAGCTAAAGAAAAAAATGTATCAAGTAGTTCTCACAAGCGCCGCGCAAAAAAGTCTTAAGAAAATTGATAAGCGTTATCGAGTTCGTATAGATAAAGCGCTTTTTGCTTTGGCAGAAAATCCATGGTTGGGGAAATCATTAAATGGCGAGCTCGATGGATTTTTTTCTTTACGGGTTTGGCCATACCGTATTATTTATACAGTATACAAAAACGAAGCAATTGTGTTTGTAATTGATATTGATCACCGGCAAGACGTATACAAATGATTAAATTTATATATGCCACGATATCTAGGAATTGATTATGGTGACAAACGGATTGGGATTGCAATCTCTGATGAGGATGGATATTTTGCGTTTCCAAAAGTGGTATTACAAAATACACTTTCTGTTCTCGATGAGCTAAAAAAAATTATTTCTTTAGAGCATCAATCAAAGATTGTGGAGGTGATTGTAGGGCTCCCTCAAAATTTTTCGGGAGAAGATACCGAACAGACAACAAAAGTACGCATATTTGCGGAAAAATTAAAAAAGGAACTTGATATTGAGGTTATTTTTGAAAACGAAATTCTCACAAGCCAACAAATTAAAAAAACCAATGTATCAACAAAAAAGATGATTGACGCATCTTCTGCCGCTCTCATTTTGCAAGAGTATTTGAATAGGAAAAATAAAGCTTGAAATATGTTGTTTCTCGCTTTGAAGATGTGCCACATTTAGCGGTCTTAGGCTACAATGTCCGCAACAAATTATAAAAACCCCCCCCACCATATTTATTTTATTTTATTATAAAAAAAAAAAAAAAAAAAAAATTAAT
>CAYIWH010000023.1:2725-13236 GCA_964367075.1 uncultured Candidatus Saccharibacteria bacterium
TGGCGATTACGGCGTTTTGATTCACAATGGCTATAGCAAAAAAAAAGCTTTAATTTTGTGGTCTCTCGTTTTCACGTGGTGCCAGTTTGCGCGCTATCGCGCTAAATGTGGCACATCATATTATCGTACCGCAAGCACCATTATTCTTTTAATGTTATAATAAAGCACAATGAAAAAAATAATTATTGCTAATTGGAAAATGAACCCAAAAACCTCCAAAGAAGCAAAAAACTTAGCCCAAAATATTGAGCGTGGCGCAAAAAACGCGTCCAAAATAGAAGTAGTGCTTGCGCCTCCGTTTCCATTCATTGAATCTGTTGCTAAAGTAGTTAAAAAATCAAAGATTGGAGCACAAGACGTTTTTTGGGAAAATCCGCAAGCTGGCGGAGGAGCATATACCGGCCAAGTTTCTATGAATCAACTAAAATCTCTCGGTGTGAAGTACATTATTGTCGGGCACTCAGAGCGTCGAGTGCTCGGAGAAACCGAAGAGATGATAAATAAAAAATTAAAAACTATTCTTAAGGCCGGCGTAAAGGCGGTATTGTGTGTTGGAGAGCGAGAGCGCCATCATGATGAAGTGTTTCCATTGATGGTGCGTGATGAAATTTACGGCGCATTGTTAGGAATCAAGAAACCGTTATTAAAAAACCTTATTGTCACTTATGAGCCAATATGGGCGATAAGCACGGAGAAAAATGGAAAGCCAGCGACGCCAAAAAATGTATTTGAAATATCTATTTTAATTCGCAAAGAACTCTTTCATCTTTTTGGAAAGAAGATAGCGCTACAAATTCCCATTCTTTATGGAGGATCAGTCAACGAAAAAAACGCAACTCTTTTTGTATCTGATGGGCGCGTGGATGGTTTGTTGGTCGGAGGGGCGAGCTTAAATACAAAATCGTTTGTAAAAATAATTGATACTGTCGCTCACATATGATGCCAAACAATTTAAAAGAAAAAAAAGTTCTTTTGAGAGTTGATTTTAATGTGCCATTTATAAAAGGCAAAATAACAGATGATTTTAGAATTCGCGCCGAACTCCCAACGATAAAAAAACTTCTATCGCAGAGAGCTCAAATTTTTATTATCACACACCTTGAACAAAATAATCTTATCCCACACTTGAATTTTTTAGCGGCTGATTTAGAACGCAGACTAAAAATCAAAATAAAATTCATAAAAGGAGAAATACCGCAAAACCAAATTGTCTGCGAAGAAAAGATTATTCTTTTTGATAATATACGATTAAATCCTGGCGAGAAAAAAAATGATGCCACATTTGCTAGAAAATTAGCAACATTTGGTGATTTCTATATAGATGATGCATTTGGGGCAATGCACCGCAAGCATGCTTCTATTGTAGGCGTTCCAGGGCTGCTACCCGGCGAGCTGGGTCCATTGGCAAAAAAAGAGATTTTTGAACTTGCCAAATCATTTAAACCCAAAAAACCATTTCTATTTGTTTTGGGCGGCAAGAAATTTGCTACAAAAGAACCGTTGATTAATAAATTCTTAAAAAATACTAACTATATATTTTTGTGTGGCGCCCTTGCGAATACTTTTTTAAGGGAGCGAGGCTATAACATTGGAAAATCTATCGCTGATGATACAAAAATTCCGAAAAAAATTTTGTGGAATAAAAAAATAATATTACCATCTGATGCTGTCATAGCTAGGGCTGGCAAAAAAATTAATATTTCAATTGATCAATTATGCGTTGGCGACGCTATTTATGATATTGGGAGAGATACTTCCAAACAACTCGCAAAATTAGCGCAAACATCGAAATTTATTTTATGGAACGGTACGCTTGGTATTTGCGAGATAGGATTTTATGAAGGCACCAAGCAATTTGCAAAAGCGATTGGTAAATCCAAGGCTTATTCTATTGTAGGAGGCGGGGATACCATATCAGCAATTCGCCAATTAAAATTAGAAAAAAACTTTGACTTTATTTCCACAGGTGGTGGCGCCATGCTTGAATTTTTAGCGAAAGGTACGTTACCGGGGATTACAGCTCTTGAAAAATAATTATTTCACTGAAAAATCATGGAAAACAACGCAAATGAAACAGAGGAAGAAATAAAAGAAAGGCAAAGAAGTTTTGAAGATATGCCGGGGTTCATAAATCTTGATAACCCATCTAGAGAATTTGTGGTAAATATTTGTAGATTAAGTAATACTACTACAGAAGAATTTATGACATCTCATCCTAAATTGGCTCAATATAACAAAGACTTGATAAAAAGAGGATTGCTCGAAGGAGTAGTGGCGAACGAAGGAATCTGGACCATAAAAGAAATTCTAAGATTTTATTTATCAGAATTAGCTGATTACAAACAATTCGGTCCACGTTTTTATAGTAAGCGTACTGAGTATATAGCCGAAAGATTGACACGCAAACTAATCGATGCGGCGCGTCATAAGCCTGGACCATTGTATTCGGATAAACATAACAGCTTAAGAGAAGAGCTTAAAAATAAGCCCCCGTCCAGCGTTGACGAACAAATCAAAGTAATAGATCGGTTTATACATGAAGAACATTATTATACAAGCCATTTGAGGTGGAATGATGGTAAAAAGCTTTCTGATGCTGCAAAAGGAGCTATTACGGATCTTTGGAAGTACTTATATGAAGTAGATATTGACCCAAAATCTATCGGCTTTCAAGAACGGGTTTTATTAGAGGCCAAAATGACCAATACATTTTTCGAACTACTTGGCAAATTAAATTGGGGACCGCAGAGTTAATTTGATTCCGAAAACAATTACAAACAAACGTTATTATCGTTATTCTTTCATTTCTCTTATATTGGCATAATGCTATACTGACCTCTATGTGGTTTAAGGGTGCAGATGAATTTAAAGACACAATGGGTTACCATCTTGAAGATGGTTGGTACCCCCGTGTAACTAAAATTTTAGAGGTGAAAAATAAATCTGGGTTAGATCAATTTTTTAAGGAAATGGAATCTTACGCGGCGGTTCAAGAAGTAAAAACAAAGTCTGCAGAAGAGGGAACGCGCGTGCACGAAGCAATTCAAGGGCATATGACTGGGACGCTTGATACAATTCCAGACGATATGATACATATTGTTGATGCGTTTGATGTATTTAATCGAAAACATGGCATAATTTTTCATCCAGAATTTGTTGAGCGCCGGATCTGGTCTGGGTTTCATCGATTTGCCGGCACCGTGGACGCGCTTGCGTCTATTGGAGACAAGTTTGGAGTTTTGGATATTAAAACATCAACCGGATTTTTCCCAGAATATAATTTGCAGACCGCTGCTTATGTTTTAGCGCTCCAAGAATTTAGCATTAAGCAGGCCTTAGGTTTGCCGCGTGATATCGAGACTCGCTGGGTTTTACGCATTGACCAAAATCGCACTTGCAATCAATGTGGGTCCAAGCTTCGCGAAAAAGGAGGCAGAGCAAAAATAAGACCTGCTCACCGAAGCCTTGGCGAAGGTGAGAATGGCAAGAACAACGGCTTTCCTCGATGTTCCGAGAACAATCATGACTGGGGCGATACAAAAGGAGAGATTGAAATAAAGGAGTTTCCTTATTTTTATCGCGACATCAAGGCATTTCTTGCCGCAAAAACACTTTGGGAATGGGAACACGATTATTGGCTGAAGCAGGTAGGTTATTTAAAATGATTAAAAATAAAAAAATTGCCGTTTTGTATCACAATAATTGTATGGATGGATTTGGGGCGGCGTGGGTGATATGGAAAAAATTTGGCAATTCCGCTGATTATATAGGAGTAAATCATATGGAGTCACCGCCAAAAGGGCTTAGCGGTAAGGATATTTATTTTGTGGATTTTTGTTATAGCGCAAATGAAATTAAAAATATTAGAAAAATAGCGAAATCATTGACTATTATTGATCATCATATAAGTCTCAAAGATGTAATTTTATCTGTTTCCAAACATAGTTACGCTTTACATCACTCTGGATCTGTGCTTGCGTGGAAATATTTTCACCCCACAAAGAATATGCCAACTATTTTGAAATATATAGAAGACGTTGACTTGTGGAAATTTAAATTACAAAAAACTCATGAACTTGTCGCATATCTAGATATGCATTTACAATTTTCTTTTAATCATTTTGATGCAATGGTTCGCAAATTTGAAAATAAAAAAACAAGAAATCAATATGCACATGAAGGCAGAATTATTCTACAATATCAAAATGTTTTAATTGATGATGCCGTTGAAAACAGCGCGGAGCTTGTAAAATTTTGCGGATATACTGTTTTTTCAGCAAACGCTCCTTTTATACATTCAGAAATTGGGCATGTTCTTGCTAAAAAACGCGGGACATTTAGTATTGTGTGGTCCAAAAAATACGGGAAAATTATTGTAAGCCTGTGTTCAATTGGTAACTTTGATGTTTCTAAGCTCGCTACTCGATATGGCGGAGGAGGACACAAAAACGCATCAGGATTTTCTTTTTCAGCAAATAAACCATTTCCATGGAAGCCCATAAAAAAATAATTATTTATACCGATGGTGGATCTCGCGGTAATCCTGGCCCTGCTGCTTTGGGAGTGGCTATTTATGATGCAAGGGGGGCGCCGATAAAATTGTATGGAGAAAAATTGGGAATAAAGACAAATAACGAAGCGGAATATTTGGCGGTTGTTTCTGGTCTCAAAAAAATCAAAGCGCTTTTTGGCAAAGAAAAAGCAAAAAAAATGCACATAGAAATCAGAATGGATTCAGAACTTGTGAAAAAACAATTAAATGGCGAATATAGGACGGAGCAAGAGCATCTTTTTCCGTTTTTTATGGCCATCTGGAATTTAAAACTAGACTTTGCTATTGTGACATTTGTCCATATCCAGCGCGAGAAAAATCGCGAAGCTGACCGCATGGTCAACGAAGCTCTAGACGGAGCTGGACAGGATATGTTGTGGCAATAAAATATATTCCATTTTATCTAGTAGCATTTTTGGGCGGCGTGATGTGCCGATCGTTTTTTGATACTCCCCTTTATATTGTATTGGCATTATTTGGCGCAACAATTTCTTTTTATATATTTTCCATTATTTTTCATAACGATCTTTTTAACAAAACAAACAAAAGTCAAATTTTATTTTTTGTTTCGCTGTTTTTTTTATTTGGACTAATTAGGTTGAGTATATTTGAAAAAAATATTGTTGTGGATAAATTGCATAATTTTTATAATCAGAGCATTTCTTTGCGGGGGACGGTTTTGAGCGAAGAACTAAAACCAAATAGCCAGCGCATTATGGTAAGCACAGATCTAGGTAAAACTCTAGTGGTGACAAATGTATATCCTAGATATCAATATGGGGATATTATTTCTTTTTCCGGCATAGTCAAAGAGCCGGAGCAATATGGCGACTATGATACAAAAAAAATATTATCCAGAGACAATATTTATTCCGAAATAATCTTTCCTGAAATAACACAGATAAAACAAAGTCCGCCAAGCAAAATATTATATTATTTATTTGCTATAAGGATTGCATTTGAAAGAAATATTCAATTAATCTTGCCGGAACCGCACGCGTCATTGGCTAGTGGTATGCTTCTTGGAGACGGGTCAGGATTGGACAAAGAAACCACAGAATCATTTCGCAAAAGCGGGACAATTCATATTTTAGTATTGTCCGGCTACAACATTACTATTGTCGGTATTTTTATTATGGCGATATTATCATTTGTTTTTCCACAATCAATCGCTTGGGTGGGTTCAGTCCTCGCAATTTTATTATTTACCGCAATGACTGGTACCCAAGCGCCAGCTGTCCGATCTGCAATAATGGCTATCATCGGGCTTGTGGCACTAAAAAGCGGGCGCAAAAATTTTGCATGGTCATCGCTTTTATGGGCAGCCTTTTTGATGATAATGTGGAACCCTATGACTTTGCGCTGGGACAGAGGATTTCAATTATCTTTTCTTGCAACTCTAGGTCTTATTGTCGTTTCTCCTGTTTTAAATAAAAAATTATCTTTTTTGCCGAGCGCATTTGGCATTCGCGAAAGCGGAATTGCTACTCTTTCGGCGCAATTATTTGTATTGCCACTTTTGTTGTCGTGGGGGAGCGAAGTGTCTATTCTTAGTCCTTTAGCAAATATTTTAATTGTAGGAATCGTGCCGCTTGTTATGTTTTTTAGTTTTGTTGGCGGTATTTTTGCGTTTGTCGGAGTGTTCGCGGGAAAATTAACCGCATCTGTATCATATATTTTAATTTCTTTTCAAATATATATTGCTAATACTATATCTGCTATTCCGATGACAAGCATCACATTTAGTGGGTTACCAAATATTCTGCTAATTTTTATTTACATGTTACTTTTTTATTGGTCGGCGAAGCACTATATTTCGGAACAAAAAAATGCGTAATTTTATAGAAAAAAATAAAAAATATATTGTAAGCATAGCGACATTGTTTTTATTTACAGCCAATATAATCATTTGGTCAGAAGTTTTTAAAAAAGAACACGAATCGGATATTCAAGCTTCTATTTTTAATGTGGGCCAAGGCGATTCAATATTTATAAATTCTCGCGATGGCGCGCAGATTTTAATTGATGGCGGACCCAACAGTAAGGTTCTTTCAATGCTCAAAGATCGCATGCCATATTATGACAATTCAATAGATGTTGTGATTGCTACTCATCCTCACAAAGATCATATATCCGGCCTTATTGATGTATTTAAAAGATATGATGTAACAACATTTATAGAAAGCGGAGCAAAATACAACACATCCGAATATTATGAATTAGAAAAACTTATACAAAATAGCGGCGCTCGTCGTATTATGCTTGGTAAGCCCGCGCGACTTTTATTTTATAATAATGCTCAATTAAAATTGTTAACACCAACAGCTTCATTTGATAATACGGCGCTTAAAAATGTACATGATGCCGATATTGTTAGTGAACTCGATTTTCAAGGAAGAAGGATTCTTTTGATGGGAGATGCGGAAAAAAATCTTGAGAAGCAATTAATAAGTAGCAATTTACTAACATTCGTTGATGTGCTCAAGGTGGGGCATCATGGCTCAAAAACTTCAAGTATTGCGGAATTTTTATCCGTGATAAATCCAAAATATTCTATTATTTCAGTAGGAAAAAATAATTACGGACACCCAAATCAAAATGTTTTAGACCGGCTTACCAGCATTGGTTCGTATATTTTGCGAACCGACATAGTTGGCACAATAGATATTAATATTAAAAATGGCGTGCTACAAGTGCGCGCAGAAAAATAAAAGCTATTGCTTGCAGATTTGAAAATAGTATAGTATTCTAATGATAATTATTTATTAATCTTTTTAATTTTTATGGCGTTACAGCGTTCGTTAGTATTATTGAAACCGGACACATTGGATCGAGGAATTGTAGGCGAAATAATCACTCGCTTTGAAAGAAGGGGCATCAAAATTGTTGGTCTCAAGATGTTGGTATCTGAAAAAGATACGGCTGAAAAACATTATATGGAAGATTTGGCTAAACGAAGAGGAGAAAAAATTCGCGAAGTAATGATTAAAATGATTACATCTGGGCCAATTGTGGCAATGGTTTTGGAAGGAGTAGATATCATTGAAGTTGTAAGACAAATGATTGGGGCAACTGAACCAAAAAGTGCCTTGCCTGGAACCATTCGTGGTGACTTTGCGCATATTTCATATAGTCATGCCGACGAAAAAGGAATTGGAATTTTTAATCTTATTCACGCATCAGATTCGCCGGAATCGGCTCAAACAGAAATCAATATTTGGTTTAAACCAGAAGAATTGGTAAATCATATGCCTGGATATACAAAATATGCTTTAGGGCATAATTTTGACACACAGTAAAAATTTTGCTATACTTTTATAAGATTTTTGACCTTTCAGATTACGGAAGGAGGCGGGATGACAGACGCAAAAAATTTTATTATTCCTGCGTTTAGTGAGGAGGCATATGCACTTGCCAGACAGCGCGCTCATGATTGCTATAATGACGGGACTTTTGCGTTTACGGTTCTTCCTAAACAATACGAATCAATTGATGATTTTATTAACAAAGCGCGCGTTTTAGATCCAGAGATTTTTCAACGAGCACGATGCCGGGGCGTTATTTTTGATTATCTTGTTGGTGAAAAAGATTTTTTCCAAAACACCTTGTCTGTTTATTTTGAGATTGCTTCACATATTACATTTCCATGTTTTTTGGTTCGTCACTCTCGCGCATCGCGATGCGCGACAATCGTTGCTCGCAATTTAGATGAGCTAAAAAAGATCAGGAACGTTTATTGGGAAAATCCAGGAACCAGCCAGGATAAAATAATGGTAATAATGTACAATTCGTCTATGAACATTGACATCATTTTGAAGAATGAAATGGCAAGAGGCGGCCTTGTTGTTATTTGCAGAGAAGATGTTAGCATATCGTTTGAATCTTCATTGGCAGGATATGTGTTTAATAACTATGATAACGTGATTATCGTATTTTAAAGGCCCGAGATCCCCGTTTTTACGGGGCTTTTTTAAGTATTTTAAGCGTGTTACTATTAAATATACTCTAAGTTACGAAATTGCGTTATGAGCAGAACATTGCGCAGACTGACTGAGGCGAGCATAGCAAATTTTCAGCAGAAAATTATGCGCGTTCTGCGAATAATGACAATTTTGTAATTAATAAAACAAACAATGAATTCATTTTTCGAATCTTGGCGGTTTATTTTCATATTTTTAGCCATAGTAGTTGGAATATGGATTATTGGACTTGTTTATTTTCTTCCTTTTAAATATTGGTGGTTTGATATCGCCGTACATTTTTTGGGCGGACTTTGGGCTTTTTCATTGGCAGTAACCATACAAAATCATTATAAGATTAATATTGTTGGAACAAATAATTATATTGCCTCTTTTTTTATTTTTGTTGGACTTGTTGTTTTGATCGGAATATTTTGGGAGTTTGCAGAATTTATTGCCGATAGATATATTTTTAAAACTGGATTTACGCATATGCGGGGCGTTTATGAAGACACTTTGGCGGATCTTTTTATGGATATCATTGGTGGCGCGCTCGGCTTTTTTATTTATTTGTTAAATAATAAAAAAACAAATGTTTAGGCTTTCATTTTTTGGAGCCTCCCAAGAGGTTACTGGAAGCTGTTTTTTGTTGGAAGATGAAGAAGACAAAATATTAATTGATTGTGGTTTATTTCAATGTCCCAAATTTTGCGATGAAAAAAGTTCTGCGCCTTTTCCGTTTGATCCAAAACAAATTCGCGCTGTATTTGTAACACACGCTCATGTGGATCACTCTGGCCGTTTGCCAAAATTATTTAAAGACGGGTTTTCTGGCAGTATTTATTCTGCTGTTCCTACTCGCGAGCTTGCAGAAATTATGCTAAAAGATAGTGTTGGTGTTTTGGCAAAAGAGCACAAAGAGCCATTGTATGATGAGACAACCGTTGAAGGATTGATGCGATTATGGATTGACAAAAATTATCACGAAAATATCCAAATAAATAAGTTTTCGGTTTCACTATATCGCGCAGGGCATATATTGGGCTCCTCGATGATTTTGGTTGAACACGAAGACAAAAGGATTTTATTTACAGGCGATTTGGGGAACCAAAATAATCCATTGCTTTTTGGTCCAGAGAAAACAAGCGACATTGATTATTTAGTTATGGAATCAACATATGGTGATAGAGCGCACGAAGATACAGCGGAAAGAAGATTAAAATTGGAACGCGCGATAGAGCGGAGTGTGTTGCGTGGGGGCGTTTTAATGATACCAACGTTTTCTTTAGAGCGGACACAAGAAATCCTTTTGGAGCTTACAGGTTTGTTAAAAAATAAACAAATTCCGCAAATTCCTATTTTTCTTGATAGTCCGCTGGCTATTAAAGCGTCAAAAGTGTATGAAAAACATGCTTCATTGCTTGATCGTGCTTCTGCCATGGGAGAGTCTGGGTTTTTGCATTCTCCCATGGTTCGGTTCACGGCAACATCAGAGGAATCAAAAAACATTAATAATATTCCTCCGCCAAAAATTATTATGGCTGGCTCCGGCATGTCGACTGGAGGGCGCATACTTCATCATGAGCGCAGATATCTTTCCGACCAAAACAGCACAATTTTGTTTATTGGATACCAAGCTCCCGGATCATTGGGTAGAATTATTCAGGACGGAGCTGACGAGGTGACTATATTCGGAGACAGATTACCAGTGTATTGTCACAAAGAAGCAATAGATGGGTATTCCGCGCATCCTGACAAAGATGGTTTATATTTATTTGTTCAAGAGCGCGCGGAAAAATTAAAAAAAGTATTTGCTATTCATGGCGAACCAAAATCTCTTCTCGCGTTTACACAACACATACGAGATTATCTCGGTATTGAGGCGTACGCCCCCAAATACGGCGAGACGATTGATTTATAACAACAAAAATATTATCATACCTCCATGGAATCCCCCGATCTCCTCAAACAAAAGTACAACCTCCACAACGCTCCAGAAG
>CAYIWH010000024.1:0-12598 GCA_964367075.1 uncultured Candidatus Saccharibacteria bacterium
TGGGAGTTCTATCAGAAAACTGCCAAAGTGTTACCGATGTACCCGTCTAGTACAATTTCTTGATATTGTTATTGTCCAATGATACGCTTAAAACAACATTATAAGTTAACACATAATAGTTATGACAAACATTATCTCTAATATAATAAAAAATAAAAACCGACAAATACGCGCATTTGTTTTCTCCATAATTGCTTTTATTATATTGGGCGCTCTCGTGTTTTCCTATATAAACTCGCAAGTATCCGCAAGCAGGCTAAGCGTTGTTGGAAGTTTTAATGCAACAAATAGCCCTAATGCAAATGATATATTTGTTTTAGGACAATATGCATACCTTGTAACAAGTAATAATTCCGGGAGTGCGCCAGAATTCTATATTCTCAACATTGCCTCTACCACGAGCCCAATTTTAATGGGATCATTGGATGTTGGATCAACAGTAAACAAAATCTTTATTCTTCGCGATAAAGCATATCTTGTTACTACAAAAGATGCGCAAGAGTTTGTTGTCGTTGATATCGCTGATAAATTACACCCACAAATACTATCCAGCTATGATATCCCTGGTACCGCGGACGGATTGTCAATCTTCGTTACCGGCCAGCGGTTTTATGATCCTTACAATAGTAATGATGTTTATGTTCCCTCCATCACCGCGTACGTTGGAACCGAAAATAATACTACTGGTGGTAGAAAAGAATTCTATGCTTTCAACGTAACAAACCCGTCGTCTATTTCTCTTCTCGGGTCCTATGAAGTATCCGCGCATGTTCGTGATATTGTCATAGTCCGCCGATGGGCGTTCCTTGCAACAACAAACCATAAAGAATTTCTCATCCTTGATGTTTCCAGCCCCTCTGCAATGATCGAAACCGCATCATATGACCTCCCGACAAACGCAAACGCAGTCGCGTATTCTCACGGGAAAGCATACGTGGTGACCAACAACAACGCTGCAAATCCTGATTTCTTTGTTTTTGATGTTGGGAACCTTGTCGACGCGCCCTCAATCCAACTCTTGAGCGCCTTGAACCTTAAAACACATAATACCGCAATTGAGATTTTTGGTACAAAAGCGTATATTGGCAGAACAAGCGAACCAACCGGCATCCTGGTAGTAGATGTTGCCAATCCAGCTTCCCCAACTTTCACAGAACAGCTTAGCATCGGAGACAATATCAATGCGATTGGAATAGGTTTGCGATATCTTTTTACGGCAACCAATAATGATAATAAGGAACTTCAAGTGATTGATCCGGGAGTTGATATTTCACCGATTACCGATGTCAACGCAGATGGTTTTATTACGATTGTTTGTCTAGGAGATTCAAATACTATGCACGCCTCGTTCTTTAGTATACGGAGAAGCTGGTGTGAGTATGTAGAAGATTATATTTCAAATTCAAGCTGGATTGTACGCAATCGAGCCCTTGCAGGAATGACAGCGGTAGACTTTGGGATCATAGCGTATGGCATGCCGATTTATGTCGGAGCGCCTGTCGATGATAAATTATTTCAATATCTAGATGCAGTCATCAAAAATGATACCGCGGATGTTGTCATGCTTGCGTTCGGAACTGTTGATATAGCCGCCGGTGCAACGGCCCAACAGCTTACCGATGCGTACGCGCAGCACCGCGCCAAACTTGCAAGCAGTAGCATTGCTTCTTTCGTGGCCCTAACCCCACCGGTCTTTGCAACCACGACTCCTGATAGAACGCAAGCAATCAATGAGGCAAACACACTTATGTTGCAAACCTTTCCCTCCTCCGAACTTCTTGATTTCTTTTCTACGATGACGGTTGAAGATTACTATACAGCTAGTGGCACATTTGACGGTATTCACCCGGCAGACAAAGGACAGGCAAAAAGAGCCGAGGAAGCATATAAGAAAATTATCCTTCGTTAGTAGAGTTTCTTTTTGTAATGTTGCTTATTTTTGACTACTGAACCGCAAGATTTGCCCTGACTCTCCCCCATCCGTAACTGGTATCTTTGCCAAATTTACCTAAATCTTTTGCTGTGCTAAATAATTTATTTTCTACCACACTCTGACTTGCTGTAGGATTTGCTGATTTAATGAGAGCAACTACTCCACTTATCATTGGAGTTGCCATGCTTGTTCCGCTCCATGAAGCGTATGCGCTCCCTAAAATTGTTGAATAAATACTTACTCCGGGAACGGTAATATCTAGCGCGTTTCCTTTTCCAGAAAAATTAGCAATTTTGTCTGTATTATCAACCGCGCCGACAGCCGTAGAATAACTAATACATCCTGGTATTGACACACCTGAACCACCGCTATTGCCTGCGGCGGCGACCACGGTTATATTTTTTTCAACGGCATATTTAATCGCATTCGTTAAGTCAGGCAAAGCGTTGTTACAATATCCTTTATATACATAAGGAGCGCCTGTACCTAAACTCATACTAATCGCATCGGCTCCAAAATCATCGCTTGTTCCATAAACGCCATCTGGTCCATTAACAGCCCAATAAATCGCGGCAACAACATCACTAAAATAACCGGAGCCATTTTGATCGAGTACTTTACCAGCGATAACTCCGGCATCAGGAGCTACGCCCTTTGCTTTAGGATCAATACCATCTGCTGTGATTATTCCAGACACGTGACTACCATGACCTTCGTCATCCATCGGATCATCGTCGTTGTTCACGAAATCCTTTCCACCCAAATAACTAGAAATGAGCTCCGGATGAAAGCGATTATAACCTGTATCAAGAACCACAATTTTTCTTCCGCTTCCTGTATTACCAGAATTATGCACAACATCGGCGCCAATCTGGTTTAACGGTCCCGTATATGCAGAAGTTCCGTTACCGTTTGGACGACGCATTTCATTTAAAGAGCTATTCTCTCTCAATGCAAAAACTCTAACGTCTTCTGTAAGAGATAATGACGTAGCCACTCCATGTGGACAGCGAAGCGCCTTTAGAGTTTGCACCTCTCTTACCACCTTACAACCGGAAGAAATGGCTTTATTTACCTCTTCATTGGTATGAGCTATGACTCTTTCGCTTGAATCTGGCTTGCTAGCCTCAACTTTGACGCCGACAACAGCAATAGTCACGAAAACAGCTGATAAAATTGCGAACAAAACAAAATATTTCTTCATAAAATTCATATTTTTTAACTGCTACTAATAATATTTATTATTTTAAGTATAACTCCTAAAGACAATCGTTGTCAACAGTTGGTCGGATTTTCCGAATAATTAAAACAAAATAATACTCAATATAGGAATTATATTCCACAGCCAAGACGCGTTAGTTTGATAAAATATTTTTAAAATAATCGCTGAAAATGTAGTGGTGGCCGGAGAAATTTGAGAAACCAAAATATACATAATAAATCCGGCTGTGATAAAACTCAAAAACAATGTTTTTATAGATGATCGTCCACGATTATCCTCTATCCTAAAAATATTTTGAAGAAAATACAACAATATCAACGTAGAAATAACAAATACTGAAGTATAAGCAAATGGTGATGATAATACTGGAAAATTTTTATCAATCCAATTTAGTGGCAACACTCCAAAAAGGACAATATCTATGTACAACGCCAGAATAACAAATTTGATTCTATTTTTACCCTTTGACACTCCCAAAAAAAATAAAATCGATGAAAGACATAAAAATAAAATAATGTCCCATGTAGCGCTGATTCCACCTAATGATGCCAACATTGATTTCATTATTGTTATTGTACTATAAAAATAAAAAATCTATAAATAACAAAACAAATGAAGAGTATTTTTGCTTTCCTCGCTCGTCCCAGCGGACTCGCTCAGGATTTCGCCCTATACTCTCGCTTCGCGAACCGGCCCGCTTCGGGCTCAAAACCCGCAAAAACACTCTTCATTTTCTTTGTGTTTTTTCTTAACAAAAATTAAAATCCTTCCTTCTCTAGTTCATCAAATAATTTTCTTGCTTGAGATGAAAGTTTTTTGGGGAACTTTGGAATAAGTTTGATTATCAAATCTCCCCTGTTTCCACGATTTTTTGCGACTCCCCTGCCACGCACACGAAGCAAATCTCCGGAATGTGATAATTCGGGAATTTTAACCTGCAATTTTCCATCTAGTGTTTCTATAATTTGTTCTCCGCCTCGCAACATAAGCGAAAGTGATAATTCCAAATCCATAATAATATCATTCCCTTCTCTATGAAATATATGATGTTGCAAAACATGTATTCGCACATACAAATCTCCGGGAACGCCATTTACAACAGCCTCCCCCATCCCTGTTAATTTTATTGCTTCGCCATCACGAATTCCAGCGGGAATTTCTATATCAATTGTTTCTTGTTTACGTATGGTACCGGTAGCATTGCAATTACGACAAGGCTTTTCAGGTATTTCTCCGCGACCTTGACAAATACTACACTCAGAAAGTGATGCGAACGCGCCAAATATTGATTTTCTGTTTTCTCTAACAGTTCCACTACCTTGGCATGTCGTACAGCGTTTTTTTGTAGTATTTGGCTCTGACACACTTCCATGACACCTGTCACAAATTGATGTTTTTTCTATAATGATGCTTCGCTTGCTCCCAAACACAGACTCTGCGAATGAAATATCAATACCAAGCGCTATATCTCCTCCGCGACTTCGACCGCGAGATCGTCCTCCAAAACCAGAATACGCCCCTCCCTGCGCAGAAAAACCAGAAAACATTTCTTCAAATATATCTCCTAAATTGCCAAAATCTCCGAAATCCCATCCTGGAGTGCCTTCTCCTTGGCCAGAAAATCCTTGAAAACCAGCCGAACCATATTGGTCATATTGCTTTCTTTTTTGTTCGTCGCCCAATATTTGATATGCTTCATTAATTTCTTTGAATTTTTTTTCATCCCCACCTTTTTTATCAGGATGGTGCTGGTGCGCGAGCTTCCTGTACGCGCGTTTAATATTATCTTGAGACGCGCCTTTTTCTACATTTAAAATTTTATAATAATCTTTTGACATATTTTATTAATCACTAAATCAATATCTCTTTTGTCGCAGGCGCCGTTTCAATTTTTAGCGCGCCAATTGATAATAATATTTTAACAAAAAGGACTGAAAAAATTATACTTGCGTAATAATATACAAAACTTATTGCTTTCAATGAAAAGAAAAATCCAACTGCCAAAATCCAGGGAACATATGATGAAAATCGTTTTGCGTATTCATCTATTTTATTTAGAGATATTCGATACAGCACCGTGGACAATTTTTCCGTACCTTTTGTATTTATGTCAATATTTGTGCCAAACTCTTTGTTGAGTGTACGAATAATTTCTTTGCGCTCTGCAGGAAGCGCCTGTCTAATTTGCGACAATGATGGTACTGTCACATTTAATCCTAAAGTTTGTTTTAATTGCGACTGAACAAAGAACGCCAACGCTTCATCTACTGTGTCTTTTGCATGTATACCAGGTATAATCGCTTGAAATGGTTTTTCTAAAATTTGCATACCTATATTAAATACTTCTTCTGGCAATATAAGAGAAGAAACATTCGATGCGTTTGATACTACTCCGAAATATGCTAAAGAAAAAACAACAGCCATCGCTGTAAAATAAATACGGACGCTTCGTCCAACAATAGCTGTAAGTAAAAATTTTATATTTGAATGATATGTTTTTCGCGCAATAGAAAACGCCCAAATAGCGAGAATAGCACCAAAAACTAATCCAATTATTGACCATATATCAAGATGAATTCCGATCCCCAACAATAAAATAGATATTGCTGATATTATATAAAAAAACGCTCTATCTTCTGCAAATAAAACAAATAATATCCACAAAAGTCCGCTTGAAAGCGCAAAAATCGCGAGTAGTGGATATTTAGGAATCAAATTCCACCAAAATCCTAAAGCAATGTTGCTCATCAAAAGCAATACAGCGGTTGCAAGTTGTTTTTTGTTAATACTCACAAAATAATATTATGTTTTGTTGTCTTGGTCCACGTCCTTAAAATCGGCATCTTTTGCGCTATCTGTTTCTGCTTTTGGCTCATCTGGTTTTTTCTGGCTGTATAATGCTTCTCCAATCTTTGAAAGAGATTGCATAAGCGCGGTTTCGGCGTTTTTAATATCAGTAATATTGTCAGTATCTTTGACTTTTTTGAGAATGTTAATTTTTTCATCCACATCCGTGCGTATTTGTGTATCAACTTTGTCTCCAGCGTCGCGCAAAGCTTTTTCCGCTGTATAAATAACTGAATCGGCGTGGTTGCGTAATTCTATGATTTCACGTTTCTTACGATCTTCTTCCGCATGAGCGGATGCCTCTTGCTTCATCCTCTCAATTTCATCTTTTGAAAGACCGGATGATGCCTCTATGCGAATTGACTGCTCTTTATTGGTAGCTTTATCTTTTGCTTTTACCGAAAGAATACCATTTGCGTCAATATCAAACGATACTTCTACTTGAGGAAGCCCGCGAGGCGATGGCGGTATGCCATCCAAAATAAATCTTCCCAATGTTTTATTGTCAGATGCCATTTCACGTTCTCCTTGCAAAACATGTATCTCTACTGATGTCTGATTGTCTGCGGCCGTAGAAAATACTTGTGAGCGCGCCACCGGTATTGTAGTATTTTTATCAATAAGATGAGTCGCAACTCCTCCTAAAGTTTCTATCCCTAAAGACAATGGCGTAACATCCAACAAAAGCACATCTTTGACATCTCCTTGTAATATTCCTCCTTGAACGGCAGCTCCTATTGCAACCACCTCGTCAGGATTGATAGAAAGATTTGGTTCTTTACCAAATACTGTTTTAGCGCCGTCGATTATCGCTGGCATTCGCGTTTGGCCTCCAACAAGAACAATTTCATTTATATCAGAAATATTAAAGCGCGCTTCTTTAATAACGCTTTTTGTTATTTCAAATGATCTATCAAGCAAATCGCGAACTATTTCTTCGAGTTTCGTACGTGTCAATTTCATAAGAAGATGTCGAGGGCCAGACGCATCGGAAGTAATAAACGGAATATTTATTTCTGTCTCCATTGTTGAAGATAATTCGTGTTTTGCTTTTTCCGCGGCCTCTTTAAGACGCTGAAGCGCCAATATGTCTTTGGTTACATCAATGCCGCTTTCTTTTTTGTATTCATTACCAATATAATTAATGAGTCGTTGATCAATATCATCTCCTCCTAAGTGAGTATCGCCTCCAGTTGCGCGGACTTCAATAGTATCATCGCCAATTTCCAAAACAGATACGTCAAATGTGCCCCCGCCAAAATCATACACAACAATTTTTTCACTTTTCTTTTTGTTGAGACCATACGCGAGCGCGGCGGCGGTTGGTTCATTGATAATTCGCCGTACATTAAATCCTGCGATTTCTCCAGCGTCTTTTGTTGCTTTACGCTGTGCGTCATCAAAATACGCTGGAACTGTAATAATAGCCTCTTCTATTTTTTCTCCAAGCTTAGCTTCTGCGTCAGCTTTTAGTTTGGCAAGTACCATCGCCGATACTTCTTCTGGCCGATACCATTTTTCGTTAATTTTAACTTCTACTCCACTATTTTTAGATTCGCGAATTTCATATGGCAATAATGTCTTATCTCTAACTACCTCGGGATCGCTAAATTTTCTTCCAACAAGACGCTTAACGGAATAAATGGTATTCGTTGGATTCGTAACGGCCTGGCGCTTCGCAAGAAGTCCTACCAAGCGTTCTCCTGATTTTGAAAACGCGACAATAGAAGGCGTAGTGCGAACCCCTTCGCTATTTTCTAATATTTTAGGCACACCTCCCTCTACAATAGCCATTGCAGAATTTGTTGTACCAAGATCGATTCCTAATATTTTTGACATATTTTTAATTTTTAATTTTTAATATTCCTACTTTTACTTTTGATGGCCTTAAAACTCTATCTGCTATCATATATCCTTTTTGAATTTCTTCTGCTATTATATTGTCCTCGTCTTCACTCTCTACTTCTGTTTGCATTATAGCTTCGTGCAATTCTGGATTAAACGCTTGACCCACACATGCTATCGGCTGAACTCCTTGTTTTTTTAAAATATCGGCAAGTTGCTGATATACTGGGATTATTTCTTCTGACTTTGTATGTTTTTGAGCGATATCTATGGTGTCGGCAAGAGTTAAAAATTCATTGAGTATTTCTGCTTTTGCGTAGCGCGTGTAATTCTCGATTCTTTTTTCTTCATCACGGCGAGCGTTAATAAAATCTGCTTTTGCTCTCTGCCAGCCATCGAGATATTCGCCTTTTTCTTTCTGGCATATTTTCAACCGTTCTTTAAGTTTTTTAATTTGTTCTTCGATGCTTTCATCAATTAATTCAATGTTTTCATCATCCATATTTTTATGTGCTAATTGTTTGGCTAATTATATCGTCTGCGGTATATTTCAATAATGAACGAGCGGCTTCGTAATCCATTCGCTGCGGACCAATGGAAAAAAGCATGCAATCTCCGATATGTTTATTGCGAAATACTGCACTTACCATTCCAAATGTTCCAATATTAATTTGTGGAATATCGCTATTTTCAAACATATGGTCCAATTCGTCTTCTAAATGTTCAACAAAATTGGCAAACTGTACAGTCAAAGCGTGCTCTTTAAATTCGGGCTCTCTAAATACATCCGCCATGCCATAACTAAATATTCTGCGATCGTTTTGTAAAATTCCTACGCCACTAAAAAGTTTCAAATTATGAGCAAGCACGTGGCTTAATTCATGAAACGCAATTTCTATATCATCATCTAGTCTAGAAGTCGCGTGAGCCACTTCTTGTCGCGCGCTCTTTGCAGGAATACGCATTTCCGAAAGATTTTTTATAAAATATCTATACCCTTTTTCTGTTGGAATACGACCGGCTGAAGTATGCGGTTGCGTTAAAAACCCATTTTGATCCAATTCTAACATAATATTACGCGCTGTTGCCGTGCTTATATTTATTTTACTTTTTTTACAAACAACCTCGGAAGATATCGGAGTAGCCGTATTAACATAATGACGCACTATAAAATCGAGTATTTGTTCTTTTCGCGCTTCTAACTTCATATAAAACGATTATAGGAAATTAGCACTCTCCTGTCAAGAGTGCTAATTTTTCATCAATCTCCCCCAACCTAGTAACTAAGTTACTATTCAAGCAAGAAATGCTGTAACTCATAATATAGGTCTTTGCGTTCCTTAATGTACTGTAGTGCTTCTTCTGCAAATTCTTTATACTCTTTTTTGCTAGAAAATTGTTCTTGAATAATTTTTGTGTTACAGAATTTTTTCTCATGATAGTTGGCGGTTGTATATTCTGCCCAGCTTGATTTTGTCAACTTAGTAACTAAGTTACTAAGTTTATGAACTTTATTGTTGAGATTTATATAAGCACTTAAATAGAGAAGATATTTATTAGAATCAATATGAATTGCTTTATATGTTCCCTGAAATAATGATCCGCTTCTGTGATTGCGTTCATTAAAATATCTACTATATCCTACTCCTAATCGATGCATAAATTTTTCAATGCCCTTGTCTTTCTTTTGCCGAAGCAATAGATGAAAGTGATTTGGATTTATACAAAAACAAATAATATCAACAATTGTATCGCTTTTTAATTTTGTTGTTTCGCGAAATGAATTTTGATAAATACTACCAATTGGATCAACCGTATTAAATTCCTCCATACTTTGTAAAAAACGATCAACATCGTATTGTTCTAAAAATACCTGACGCTTATCAACGCCACGATTATATATATGATAATATTCTCCTGTGACAATTTGAATTTTACGCATAATGTCATTATATCACTACTTAGTAACTAAGTCACTAATGAGAGTTTAACTTAGTGACTTAGTTACTAAGTGGGAGGATGGTTTCTTCTGATGTAAACTCTGGTGTCAGAGTTGGATTTGAATCTTGCGCCGGTTCTGGTGTTTGTTCTAAAACTGGCTCTGAAACTAATTCTGGAGTTTGTTGAATGTCAATACCAACATTCTCTGAAGTTGCGGTACCTATGACTTCATTGGTCGTGGTTGAGGTTGTTGTGGTGGTATCCAAAGGCGGCGATGTAGGAAGTGTTAATGCGTCCGCTGTCCCCTGTCCTGCGGTTGAATCTTGTGTAAGAGCATTGGAAGCACATTCTCCAATTTCTTGTTTTAATATTCCTCCTTCCGAGAAAACACATTGCGGCTCTCCCGTCAAACGATCATAGAGCGTAATACCAATGCGTTTGTCCGGCGATCCAAATGCGGCGCTTTGATTGACTTTTAATGTGTTTGTTTCAAGATCTGCAATCGTTGCGCGATCAACAAACAGTGTTTCAACGACCAAGTCTTTTATTTTAAGAATACCATCGACAACTTGTTGGGCTCCTCCCTGTATTGCCAAAAGAGCGTTAGCAATTTTTTCATCAATAATTTTATTAATGTATGAAATCAGGGGCGATGGTTGGTCTGCAAATTCGGAAAGAGGAGAAGTTGAAGCGGCAAGAATGTCTCCAAGCGCCCATTCAATGGTCTCTCCGCGTGTTGATAAATTTTTAATAATAGGTTCATTTTCCAACGCCAACTTGCTTTGTTCAAGATTTATAAAAACCATTACAGTCCCAGTCGCCTGACGCTCCGTATAATCTGCGCCGGTCACTTCTGTGGTTATGTGAACAACACCATCAAAAGCTGAAAGCGCAATACCAACTGTCGGATCATTTTCTCCGGCTCTCATGCCATATCCCGGCGTTGTGCTCGATACAGTAATGCGATCACCAACTTCAATAGAGCCGTTCTCAAGTGTAACAAAAGTTGGAACACGACCATTTAATGCCACAGGATATGGGTTGTCTTCTGTTCGTATAACATAACCTGTTGAAGAAAAATCACTATAATTGTCAGATACTATACCAATAATTTTATTTTTTCTTTCCTGTGTTGCTTTTACTAATTTTACAAATGTAGTTGTAGCAAGATTGCGATCCCCGCTTGGCATTGAAATAATATAATCATCTCCTAGAGACACAATATGTCCGTATGTTGTATTTTGCTCTACAGCATACATTTCAGCATAATCTGCAGATGTAGCTGCAAGACAATCTGCAATTATCACATTTTCTAGAACTTCTTCTGTTCCGTTTGGAACACTACTACATAGAGCTTCTCCTGTATCAGTAGCTCCTAGCTCTCCGTTCATTAAATCAAGCGTAATGGTTCCATTAAATATAGCATTACCTTCTACTGCAAATTGAAATACGCCGGGTGAACTAGTAGCAACACCAACTTTTCCTGCCGCATCTATCACAAATGGTGTTGTGTCGTTTGCTTGATCGGATACTACTAATCCAAGGCCTGTGCCTGCATTTTCTACTCCCAATACACCACCTGGAGTTGTTGTGCCTACTCCTATATTGGAATATCCAAAAATATTTCCTGTCGCTTGAATGGTAGATGAAGCCCATACATTGCCAGCAACTTTAATAGATCCTGTTGCTGTGACATTCGCAACGCTTGTAATATTTCCCGAAATAAGCGTATTTCCGTGGACGGAGAGAAGTTGAGATGGAGACGATGTGCCGATACCCAATCTTCCTGAAGAATCAATCATGAGTTGCGGATTTGTGCTGGTTGCGTATGCATCGGTGGCGGTAGAGATATATAGATTTCCGTTTCTTGAACGAAACGTCCAATGCTTGAGGTCCACTCCCGCATTCTGGTCGGTTAATGCTAACTGCGGTCCTGTGGAACTTGCTACTTGAAGCCCCCAATATGGGGTTGTGGTGGCAATACCTACATTCCCCCCAAAATAATTTGTACCACCTACAGAATAGAGCGTATAGTTTGTCGTGCCGGAAGTTTGATTTTCCAAATAAAGCCCGTAAGCAGTATTGATAGTTGAGTTCGCTCCTTTAGTTGCATTTACGGCATAAAAAGCGGCGGCGTTTCCCAATGTCTGATATGTAGCGGCGGTCTTAGGCCACCCTGTAAAACCAATAAGCCATGTGTTGGCGACAGGTAAACCTAAATCTGGAGGGTTATTATATATTGGGTTTGACCAAACACCAGAGCATCCTGCTTGAAACACCTGAACGCAGTGAGCGGTCGCGGTAGATGTTGCAAAGGTAGGCGCAACTATCAAACCATTATTAACATTGCCGATACTTTGTATCCCAACATTCCCTACCCAATTAACATTAAACAGCGGAGTTGAGGTTCCCGAATCAACAATGGTAAACGGATTAATATGAGAACCGGGCGACTCAATAGTCATAACTGTGCTTGGATTATTTGTTCCGATCCCTATTCTCCCGTCGTTCCCAGACACATACAGAAAAGGAGAAGAAGTTCCTTGGTCTCCGATGACAAAGATAGGGACATTGGTTCCTACGGTTCCTGCAACGGATTCTACCGAAAGAAGTCCCCAAGGACTTGTCGTCCCAATTCCCACACTTCCTGAAGTATTTGCCAGCAATGTTTGTCCCGAAACAGTCAACTGCGTGGAAGAAGCATAATCAAACACCGAAGTTGAACTTGCAGAAAGAGAAATTGGAGAACCTTTAAACCATATCTGTGTAGTTGTTGAGTTTGCCAGTTGTCCGAAGTTGGTGGTTGGTGT
>CAYIWH010000025.1:0-11888 GCA_964367075.1 uncultured Candidatus Saccharibacteria bacterium
ACTACGAAAATGAGGCGATATGTAAATGGCACGTGGGGAAATTCTGCCAATTTTCCGGCTAATGTTGTTGCGGGAGGGTCACTGGTCTATGCGGCAAACAAGAATATGTTTTTTGCGTTCGGCGGAGGCGACAATAAATTTTATTATTATTATGCATATCCGTCTTCTGGTTCATATATATCCAATGCTATTAATCTAACTTCCATTAAAAAATTAGACAGAGTAAATTTTACCGTCCAACAACCATCTGGCACAACTGCTACTGTTTATGTGCGCGCGGGGGACACCGCTTCTTTAAGTGGCCCCTGGACGACTGTAGCAAGTGGCGCAGACATCTCCACACTTAACGGTGCTGGCGGTGGGAGGCAATATGTGCAGTACAAGGTTGATTTTACCACAACCAATTTGCAATATACGCCCACGCTAGACCAAATCCAATTTACATATTCCAGCTATGCAACGAGCGGGGAGTTGGTTTCTTCTCCGTACGATACGAGCGACAACAGTAGCGCGATCGGACAAATTAAATGGACAGAAGACACAACATTGCCGCTTGATACACCTATTCGCGTACAGGTGCGGACCGCGGCAACACAAGCCGGACTATCTCCTGTTTCATGGAACGGTCCTCTTGGTCCGCCAAATCCTACGGAGTCCTATTATCAAAGCAGTGACGCCGGCTCTTGCTCAAAAGCAAGCGGGCTTGTTACTTGTTTTATAATTCCAGCCAATTTAATAGACGGATCCGGCGATCGATGGGTTCAATACCGGGTCATTTTAGGATCAAGCGGCGTGAATACCCCAACGCTTCAAGATATTACATTAACCTATGTTATTAATACTGCCCCATCTGTTTCAATAACCAACACACCAAGCAAAGATATTTCAGGAACAGTGCGCGTTGAGTATTCTTTGTCTGATCAGGAAGAAACCGGCCCCAATGCCATTCAAGTGTTGTTATTTTATGATCTTGGCATTACAGTCGGTGGTTCAGGAAGTATGAGCGCTAGCGATACATCCGTCATTATCAATGTACCGGTTGGAATTGCTAATTCAATTCCATCAAGCGGCGTTATTATGATTGAAAATGAACAGATAAATTATACTGGAAGGTCAGGCGGTCAATTAACAGGCCTGGAGCGAGGTTTTAACAGAACAAGACCAGCAACGCATCTTATTAATACCCCCGTTTGGATTAAAGCAAATAGCGTAACTGGAGATACCGGCATGCTTTCTGTTGGTTCAGGGAAAGCAATTATGTGGGCGCCCAATTCTGACATTCCCGGCATTTATACGGTGGCTGCAAAGGTGCGCGTGAGCGCTAACGATCAAAATGCCGCCAATCAAATTGGTGTTGCGGACTCTACAATTTCCGGCGGCGTTGATACTATTCCTCCGCAAGTTGGCGCCGCCCCTATTATCATTAACGATGGGGCGCCAAAAACCACGGCGATTAATGTAACGCTCAAATTTGATGCCTCTGACGCGCAAGGCACATTGAATATGTCTATTTCTAATGATGGGGTTTTTGACACCGAGCCGACAGTGCCATATAACGCCACAGCGCAATGGCAGTTACTTTCGGGAGATGCCGTCAAAGCAGTGTATGTACAATTTAAGGATGCTAGCGGAAACACTACCGGTACATATTCGGATACTATTGTACTAGACACTACTCCGCCGCAAACCCCATCAGGATTAAGTATTAGCGAGGGGTCAAATGAGGCAACCGGAGATGTTATTCTGGTTCTTACCTGGTCTGCGCTCAGTCCGCCGCCGCAGGACGCAAGCGGCCCAGATTTTCTTCGTTACAATATTTATCGTTCGCCGCCACCAGCTGGAGTTACACCGGACGCCGATGGATTTGGCTTGCTTGCGCAAGTGCTTGATGTTACCAATAACGCTTACGCAGATAGGATTTGCGGCGGAGGAACCGGCGGAACATGCGTTGGACAAACATTTTCCTATAAAATTAATGCCGAAGACAATGCGAACCTTGTTTCTACGGCATCGTTGCCAGTTTCCGGTGTTCCAATTGGCCGCGTTGTTGATGCCTCGCCACCAGTGATCAATAAAAATAGCATTAGCCAGGGAACGCCGGGCGAGCTCTATCTTCCCATTTCATGGACCGCTGATGAAACCCCGTCAACAGACAAGTCGGACTCCAGGGTTGCGTATGTTTCTGGGAGCGTTGACGACGAATCGTGGGTTTCGAGTTTTTCTACGGCGCCAGCGCGAGTGAATACATCTCTTATCGCAAATAGCGCGACGCATCGTGTTAATCTTGTCGGGCTTGAGCCGGGGCAGATCTATTCGTTTGAAGCGCGCTCTCAAGATCAGGTCGGCAATATGGCAAAAGCAACAAGCAGTGCGTCAAAAACGCTTACATTTCCTGACATTAATCGCTCGGCGCCCGTAATAAGCAATATTACTCCTGTTTTATATCCAAAAACAGCAACTATTTCATGGACAACCGACAAACTTGCCACATCTCTCGTTGAATACAATGGTGTGTGGTATGGAAATCTTCAATATGCGATGGCGCACACCGTTACGCTCCCCGTAACGCTTCAGGAAAATACGCCGCTATCTTATACTATTCGTTCGCGCGATATTTATGGCAACAAATCGGAAGAGCAGCGCTCATTAGTTACCGCGCCTGTTGCTACGGATTCATTTCAAATTACTGAAAATCCAACTGTTAATCAGCTTGTCAGAGGCGCTACAATCACTTGGCAAACAAATAAAGCGGCATCAAGCTACGTGGAGTGGGGAACGGAACAAACCGCGGAAGACAAGCCAATCTATAATCGCATTGATGGCTCGCGCCAGCTTATTGCCGATTCCGGCGGCGTTTTTGCTCATTCTGTTACGCTTGCCAACGAGCTGGTGCCATCAACGATGTATTACTATCGTGTTCGATCGGTTGACGGAATGGGCAATGAAGTAATTTCGAGCGCGCAAGTTTTTACTACTTTGTCGGAGACAACTCCTGATACGCAAGTACCAACTATTAACAATATTACGGTGCGCGGCGTTGGAAAAAATTCTTTTCTTGTTGAATGGACGACATCGGAAGCCGCAAACTCAACGGTTGAATATTCAAAAGATACTCCTACATATAATCTTTCTCGCGCCGTTCCGAGATTTCGCACGAGCCACGCCGTTGAAGTATCCGGGATTGAATCTGGGACATTATATTATTTTCGCGTGCGCTCGCAAGATCCTTCCGGCAAGACGGCAACCAATGACAACAACGGTGTCGGCTACCTTGTTGGAACAATCGGATCAACTGCTCTTGGCGGCGGGAGTGACACGCCGCTTACAATTTCAAATGTCGCCGTGAACACCGCGGAAAATCTTACCACAATAAGCTGGACAACGAGTGAGCAAGCGTACGGGTTTGTAGAATATGGATTTGATAAACAATATCGCGAAACATACGGGCAGGCAACTGCGGCTACGGCACACCAAATAACTTTGCCAGCGGATATTTTAGGAAATGTTACCTACTCATTTCAGATTCGCGCTCGCGCGGCGGATGGCCGCGAGGCAGTTTCGCAAGACATCGCGGTATTTACGGCACCGCCTTCCGCGGCAACGCTTTTGGCGAACGATAAGATCCCACCGGAAATTACACAAGTCGCTATTCCTGTGGTTACAGAGACAACGGCGGTGGTTCAATGGATAACCAATGAGCCGGCGGTTGCCGGCGACACATTGGATAGAGCGGGCGTTAATTATGGAGTTACGACTTTGTATGGACAAAAGGCAACAACGAGTCCTACTGCGTTTAATCTTACCCATTCAGTAACGCTCAACAATCTTTCCGAAGATACAACATATTATTTTCGCATATCAGTACTTGATCAAGCTAAAAATTTAGCGCGCGAGGATCGGGCGTCTCCGCCGGCAGAATGTCAATCAAATGGAACCGGATGTTTGAGTTTTACAACAAAAAAATCCGTAACACCGGGTCGTACAATTGTTTTAGGGGAAAGAGCGGATAAGGATGCTCCGCGGATAAGCGACGTGGTTGTACAGGCAAGCTCTACTACTGCGGTGATTTCTTGGAATACAAATGAAGACTCAAATCATTTTGTTGAATACGGCAAAAAAAGCGGGACCCTTACTTCATTATCTGGAGACGCGGATGAATTTGTAAATGAGCACAAGGTAACGCTTGAAAATCTTACGGCGTCCACTACTTATTATTTTCATGCGATTTCTTATGACACATCTGGCAACAAGGGCGTCTCTGAAGAACAATCATTTATTACACTTGGCTCAAATCCGGAAGAAGCGGCTTTGAAAGAATTGGAAAAGCAACTCAAAGAAGACGCCGATAAACAACGCCTAGAACTTCTTAAAAAACTTTCTTTGCTTGCTTCTTCCACTCAATCCATTGTTACAAACTTTTTGGACCAGCTTAAACTTTTATCGGAAGAGGAACAAGATAAAATTCTTGAAATTTTGTTCGGCGAAGTTGTTGGGCCAGTGCGTATTTTGCGCGAACTTCCAGAAGTACAGGTGACCGATACCACTGCTATTTTTTCATGGGATACCATAAAAGAAACCAACAGTCTTGTCGCATATGTCGTGGATAATATATATAAACCGGATACAGAGGATCCATATACAACAGTTTCCGGAAACAAAGATACATTTGGAAAAGAACATCAAGTTATTTTGACGGGCCTCAAACCATTTACACTGTATCATTATCAATTGCGTTCTGAAGAAAAAAGCGGCAAAAAATCTGTCAGCATTGATCGCACATTTAAGACACACGCGCTAAAGCCGGAATTTGAATCCGCGCGCATATCCGCAAAACAAGAACGTTCCGCTACAATACAATGGACAACTACGCTTTCTACAGATGGCGTTGTGGAATTGACAAATCTTAAGACTAAAGAGCGTACATCTCAAGGAGATCCAAATTTTAAGCGACAACATGAATTAGCACTATTGAATCTTAGTCCAGCGACCAAATATCAAGCGGTTATTACTGCTTCCACTGAAGAAGGTGTTGTGGCACGGTCAAAAGCTATCGTGTTTACAACAGGAATTGATACTAAAACCACTGTTATTAGCAATATTCGGACACGGCTTACATTAAGTTCTGCGGAGAAAAATACGGCACAAGCAGTTATTACATGGGAGACCGACGAACCATCAACGAGCAAAATAATGTACGAAAAAGGACTTTCTAAGAGCGACAAGTTTCAAGAATCAACCGCGGAACAGACTGATCTTGTTACTTTCCATGTGATGGTGCTTACCAAATTAAGCTCCGCAACTATTTATCGATTTAAAGCCATATCCACAGATGAGGCCGGAAACACAAGCTTATCTAAAGAATTTAAAATTTTGACCCCAAAGAAAGAAGAATCGGTGCTGGAACTTATTATCAAAAACTTTGAGGAAACATTCGGATTTTTGGTGGGGAGGTAGGGGTGGCATAATATAAACTAGAAAAATAGTTTATAATATAATTATGTCGTCTCCTATTATTACATTGAAGGATGCTTCGGTTATTTATGGCGGTGAGACAAGCGTAGTGCGCGCGCTAGACAACGTATCTTTGGATATTTACGCAGAAGAATATATTATATTTTTTGGTCCTTCTGGGTGCGGCAAATCAACGCTTCTATATTCCATAGCTGGTCTTCAACAGCTTACCAAAGGAGAAATTAATGTTCTTGGTCAAAACCTTAAAACAGTATCTACAAAAGAATCCGTAGAATTTCACCGACGATCAATGGGAATGGTTTTTCAAGCGTATTATTTAATTCAATCGCTGTCTGTGCTTGCAAATGTTACTTTACCGCAAATTTTTGTTAATGCTGTGCCATCCGAACGCAATAAACGAGGAGAAGAACTTTTAAACCGCTTTGGTATTCTTGATCAGAGTAATAAATTTCCAAACGCGCTCTCCGGAGGTCAACAACAGCGAGTAGCTATTTCCAGATCGCTTATTAATGATCCTCCGCTTATTTTGGCGGACGAACCAGTAGGAAACCTTGATTCAAAATCATCGGAAGAAGTATTGAAGCTCCTTTCTGAATTAAACGAGCGCGACAAAAAAACCATTATATTGGTAACGCACAATCCAAATCATTTGGGATACGCGTCCCGTATATTTTATATGCAAGATGGAAGGATTATCCGAGAAGTAAGAAACACAGAACGCAAACAAGTGAGTGAAGAAGTCGCAAGGCCTATGGACGCTCAATGGGTAGATGAATTTGCAAAATTGTATCCAAATTTAACCGATGAAACCTTGAAAGCAAAAATGGTAGTTTCTTATCTTCTTGAAGAAATTGATCTTAGCGTAAGAAGCCGTGTGGAAGATGTTATTCAAAAGTATTTTAGTGGACAAATGGACGAACAAGCGGTTGTTCATGCGGTATCTATGCCATTGCACGAAGGAGGAATCGGTTTTTATCGTTCATTTGCGGAACGGTTTGCCGTGGAGTTGCATTCCATTTTGGCAATGGCCAAATATTTGAAAGGTAAATTTGGCGATTATCCAAAAAACTATGATGATTATAAAGAAATGTTGGACAAGTTGGGCAAATATCTCATATTGTCAACGGACGCGCATCCGTCGGAAGACGCTCAAAAAAATTTTATTCGTATATTACAGTCACGTCTTGAGGGTTCGGTGAAAAAGGAAAATTTCGAAGAATTATTGGATCGCGCGGTATCTCTTGGCGGCATCGGATTTAATATTAGAACAGCCCGCAAAATTACTCGACATTTGGAATTATTATTGATGGATTATCCAAATATATCAACAACACAGGAAGTTTCCACAAGTACGCCGGCAGAACAAACAGTTCTTGCTGTTCCTATTGCGCCAAATATATCAAAAACAACAGAAGAATTAGTAGCTAGCAATACCACAACATCATGAGAACCATTGATCTTGTAAAACTTTCAACACGAATGTTTCGCACAAGACCGCTTCGCACCGTTCTTACAATTTTGGGCGTTTCTGTCGGTATTGGCACTATAGTTTTTTTGGTTTCGCTTGGATATGGACTCCAAACAATTTTGATTGAAAAAATTACAACATCCGAGTCTTTATTGTCTTTGGATGTATTTCCGCCGGAGTCTGAAGCCATTTTGATAACAACCAGTGTTTTAGATAAATTTCGCGGCATGCCAAATGTTGTAGAAGTTGCAGGAATAAAATTTGCTCCAGCGCAAGTTACATTTGGCGATAGTATTACCAATGCTACTGGCAATAGCGCAGACTCCTCGTTTTTTAGATTAAGCGGGATGAGCGTTCTTGCCGGATCGTTTTATAGAGAAGATGACGTGGATCGCGTTGTTATTTCTTCAACTTTAGCTCAACTTTTTGAATGGAAGACCGAAGATGCTGTGGGGAAAAAAATTACATTGACATTGGATGACACATCATCTGTGTCTGCTACAACTGTATCTACTACTACTGGCGCTACAACACAAGCAAAAGATCAGACAACCGCTTTAATCGCCGGCAAATATAACGAACAGCACAGAGATGCCATAGTCGGTGGTGTAATACAAAACGATTCTCCTTTAGTATATTTTTCTCCAAAATTATTTTCTGTACCAGATGATAAATATTCTCAAGCAAAGGTTCGTGTGCTCGACGCCAGTGTGATGGAGTCAGTGCGCTCCGCTATTTTAGAAGAAGGATTTACTGTTTCCGCTTTGTCTGATGTTGTGGATCAGGCAAATAAAATTTTTCAAGTATTGCAAATTACACTTGCTGTTTTTGGAGCCGCCGCGCTTCTTGTATCAGCAATAGGAATGTTCAATACAATGACAATCGCGTTTTTGGAACGCACACAAGAAATTGGAATTATGCGCGCTCTTGGAGCTTCGCGCAACGATATGTTTGCTATTTTTCTTGCAGAATCTTCTGTAATGGGTTTTTTGGGAGGATTTACAGGAATTTTAATCGGATATTTAGGGGCAATTGTTGTAAATTTTGGAATTAATGTTTTTGCTCGTTCATTGGGTGGCACAGAGATAGCTCTTTTTCGCACGCCGCTTTGGCTGGTTGTCGGAATTATCCTTTTTTCAACATTTGTTGGTTTTTTAACAGGCATATTTCCTGGACGGCGCGCTTCTAAATTAAATCCTCTAGACGCGCTTCAATATAAGTAGGTGTGAATTATCCACACATATGTCCACTAAGTGTGGAACTTTTGTGGTATTATAAGTAAGGAGAAAGCCTATTAATTTTAAAGGTCGAATGTACTTTTTTAGGGATTATGTTGTAGCAACAAGGGATTCTCGAGAACTCTGGTTGCATCAACAAATGGCTTTAATTAACAACAGTATTAATTATTAAATATTTATGACAGAAAGCTTAGTACAAAATTGGGGAGATGTTTTGGCGGCCTCATTTCAGAGATTGCTCGGTGGCATACTTGTGTTTATTCCAAAGCTTATTTTTGCCTTCATTGTTCTTATTATAGGATTGTTTGTTGCGATAACATTAGGGAGAGTAGTAATGCACGCAATTCGATCACTTAAGATTGATAATGCGCTTCGCAGTTTGGGTCTTGAGGAATATGTAGAAAGAGCTGGATGGAAACTTGATTCCGGAGCGTTTATCGGAGGACTGGTACGATGGTTTTTCATTCTTGTGTTTTTATTGGCGGCATTGGATGTATTACAGCTTGCCGCTGTGTCAATGTTCTTGAGTAATGTTGTATTGACATACTTGCCACAGGTGGTTGTTGCGGCGGGTGTGCTTTTAATTGCGGCAGTATTGGGTGATCTTGCAAGTAAGATTGTCAGTGGCGCTGCGAGAGCGGCGAGAATGCCTTCGGCAGGACTTTTGGGAGGCGTTGCAAAATGGGCGATTTGGGTATTCGCGATATTTGCAGCGCTTTTGCAGCTTGGTCTTTTCCAAGAATTGATTTTGACTATTGTTCAGGCATTTGTTTATATGTTGGCGCTCGCAGGAGGTTTGGCGTTTGGTTTAGGTGGCAAAGACGCGGCATCTCGCTACATCGAAAAACTCCGACAGGATATTTCAAATCATCACGGATAATTTATTCCACGATTTTGAAATTCAAAAATCCGCCAGTAGGCGGATTTTTGTTGCTATAGCGCATAAGGCCACATATATGTTGACTTCAGTTATAAATTCTATATTATTAATATATGGCGATTACATCAAAAGATTTGAGCGAACTTGCAAAAGAAATTATTGAGGCAGTAGATTTTCGTTTAAATAAAATGGAGACGCATTTGGATATGCGTTTTTCCAGCTTGGAAACCAGAGTTTCTGATGTAGAAAAAAGCATAAATCGTCTCGTGATTACTTTAATTTTGTAAAAATGATGACAGATTACAAAGAAGAATTTATAATTCTTAAATCTGAAGTAGATCAAATAAAAAAAGCAACCATTATATAGGTCGCTTGAGAGCAATTCTAATTGCAGCTGTTTTATATGGCGGAACCAATTCTGTGATTATACATATTTTGTAGATTGGACATTTGTTATTATAAGATTCTCTTAAAGAAGGTATTACTAAATAGATTGCTGTTAAAAGAGCCGAATCTTCGTCGCTTTCTGCATCCAATTGATGTACATTGTGATCTTCATTTTCACGAATTTGTAGTATTGCATGTTTCAATTTATTAATATCCCCAATTCTAAGCTCATCTTAGTAATGATACATCGCATTGTCAAGAAGATTTTAATGAAATAACTATCCACATATTGTGCCAGAAAATGCCTATTGACACTAAAATAACTACGAGTATAATATTAGTTACACAATCTATGAGTATTAACATTAAATTATCAGGCACAAAAGGCGGATAACAAGCACTCTGTTTTTTCGGTTGCTGTATCCGCTCCTGAATGAGCGGTTTTTTTATTCATAGATTGCTGTGTCCTCCGTAGTCCACGACTTGTCGGGACGAAGGAGTGGTGAACTTTGAAAACCGAACGAAGTACCGCATGTTTCCGAGTAGGAAATTGTGCGGGTCAGTAAAGTAAGTAAATAAATACAAATCGCAAAAGTGCGTTATGAACAGAACATTGCGGAGCCCGACTGGCACGTCGCCCATTTGGGCGAGCCTCGCCAAGGGCGGGAGCATAGCAATTTTTCAGCAGAAAAATATGCGCGTTCTGCGAGTAATGTCAGTTTTGTGATTTGATTAATCGCAAATGCATTTTCTAGCAGGACGGTTACTAAGAGCATATGGTGGATGACTCGAGATGATTTGGGCGACGAAGGACGCGGCGTGACGGCGAAATGCTTCGGGGAGGTGTCGAGCAACCTTTGATCCGGAGGTATCCGAATGGGGCAACCCCACTGCGGCAAACCGCAGTGATCCAACATCACTTTTTGAATTTTTTATCAAACAAATTTGGAATCCTTATTTGAACGATTAAGTTTCTGTTAGTGAAAATAAGGATTTCGAATTTGTAAGATTAATTCAAAAACCTTGTTTGAATGATTATGCTTCAGTTAATGAAAACAAGATTTTTTGGAAAATTATATTAATAATTCAGAAACATCATTTTCACTAACAGCGGCTTAAGCGTTCAAATGATGTTTCTGAATTATTAAAGAGCAAACACAGTAAAAATTCAAAAAGTGGTGTTGGAGGCGAACCAGCTGAAGTAAAACATTTCAGTAAGCTGAGGAAAAGAAAACAACGTAAAACTTTTTCTTAGTGCTTGGCGATCCATGCTGGGCACCAAGAATCAGTTTTTCACATTCCCCTAGTAGCGGCGAGCGAAAAGGGATCAGCCCAAACTTTAATTTATTTCTAGTTTACTAGACAGTATATTAGAGGGTAGTAAGTTAATCTATTCCGTAAGGAGAGGGGAATAAAGTTTTATTAGCAGAATGGCCCTGGGAAGGCCAGCCAAAGAGGGTAAAAGCCCCGTAAGCGAAAATCAAACTTTTCTCTTTGATTATACTTGAGTACCTCGATAAATGAATGCGTCGAGGGAATTCGCCTGCACGAGCAGGTAAGGCTAAATACCAATCATCATCAATAGTGAACAAGTACCGTGAGGGAACGTTGAAAAGTAGCCCGGCGAGGGCGATGAAATAGTACCTGAAACCATATGTTTACAAAGAGTCGAAGCCGAGCACCTTTTTGTGTGCTATTATACGCCATATGTTTTATACATATGTGCTAAAAGGTTCATCTAATCCAAAATATTATATTGGTTATACATCAGATTTAAGAAAACGATTGCATCAACACAATGCCGGAGAAACTATTTCTACACGCCGAGGCAGACCTTGGCAGTTAGTATATTACGAAGCATATGCAGACGAACAAAACGCAAGAGATCGTGAACATAAATTTAAACAACGTGGAAAATTATGGCAAGAACTACGAAAAAGATTAGAGAACACAATAGTTCATAAAAAGGTGCTCGGCAACGGCGTGCCTATTGAAGAATGAGCCAACGACTTATTATTTTTTGCACGACCAGCATCACTTTTTGAATTTTTCTCAAAATTTTTTAAAAATTTTGTTTGAACGATTACGTTGCGTTTAGTGAAAACAATATTTTTAAAAAATAATTACGTAAATAATTCAGAAACATCATTTTCACTAACAGAAACTTAATCGTTCAAATGATGTTTCTGAATTATTAAAGAGTACACATAGCAAGAATTCAAAAAGTGATGCTGGTCAAAGTCTAAGTCCATTAAGGACGAAGGCATAGGGAAACCGAGTGTGAATAGCGCGTCTCCCACTCAAAGTTTTGGAGTTAGTCAGAAGGAAGTGGGGCGTCGAAAAATGAATTTTTTTAGTAGGGCTGGCAAAAAAAAACAAACCATACGCGTAGTTGGTTTTTTGGGGGTGTGGGACACAATTGCTTGATTGTGGTTTTTGGTAA
>CAYIWH010000025.1:11898-12222 GCA_964367075.1 uncultured Candidatus Saccharibacteria bacterium
CCAACCTTGTTGCTACCCCCCCCCCCCACACTTTTTTTTTTTTTCCCATCCACACCTCCCCCCCAACTCCCATATCTCGGGCCCCCCCCCCCACTTCCAAGAAAGAGCAACCGTTCCGCTTCTTGGTTTTAGCGGTGTGGTTGCTATAATTCTTTATTTATTGTCAAGCACCAACTTGACTCCAAAACTTTGAGTGGGAATGCAGAAGATAATAGACCCGAAGCCAGATGAGCTTACCATGACCAGGGTGAACTTTGGAGAAATCCAAAGGGAGGCCCGAACCGTTTAGCCGTTCAAAACTATCGGATGAGTTGTGGTAAGGAG
>CAYIWH010000026.1:0-11943 GCA_964367075.1 uncultured Candidatus Saccharibacteria bacterium
GTGTTATAATAACAATAATGCAAGCACGCAAAGGATTTGGTCTTATAGAAATAGTAATCGCGGCGTCTATAATTAGCACGGCAATAGTTTCATTGTCATATGTTTTTGTGTTGTCGCACAGATTATCAATTCGCTCCAGCGATAAAATTCGCGCAAATTTTTTAGCGGAACAAGCTCTTGAATCATGGCGCTTTGGCCGTGATGTAAGCTGGGCTGCATTTATAGCGCCAATTACTCCAGGAATAAATTATTCGGCGCCCATTGATAGCACATTTACAAAAACAACTCGCGTTGAAGAAGTTAAGCGCGACAATACAAGTCAGAATATTATGGCGTCTGATTGCGCTGGGTGTGCTATTGATCCAGATACGCGCAAAATAATTGCAACAATATCATGGGCAAATGGCAGTACAAGTGTGGAAACATATTTATCTAATATTTTTAATAATTAAATAATGAACAGTTTTAATAACAAAAACGGTTACTCTCTTATAGAAACAGTTGTTTATGTCGCCTTGATAGCTGTAATGCTCATAATAAGCACATCGTCAATTATTTCCGTATATCGCACATTTGGAGTTTTAAGGACAGAGCGCAAAATTTCAATCAATGGAGAAACTGCAATTGAAACCATGATTCGCGATATTCGCGCCGCCACAAGCACTAGTGTTACAAGTAGTGTGTTTGGGACAAATCCAGGTGTATTGAGGATGAATTCTATTAAATTTTCTCTAAATGGCACGACGCAATTATATAAACAAGACGGGTCAAATTCACCACAACCTATTACCGGAAGCGATGTGCGTGTTACCAATCTTGTTTTTTATAGGGCGCAATCTCCGGTAGTATTATCAGAATTGATAACAGTAAACATGACTATTGAAGCTGGTGGAGGATCTTTTACAAAATCCGTACCATTTTCTGGTAGTGCTGTATTAAGGGGTTCATATAAATGATATGAAAGAACAATCCTTTCAAAAAAATTCAGGGCAGGCCGCACTTATATCTGTGTTTTTTGTAATGATGATAATGTTGTCTGCTGTTTTTGGCATTTCGTCTTTGGCTTTAAATGAACGCGCATCAGCAACAAATAGTATGGAGTCGCGCAGAGCATATTTTGCGGCAGAAGCAGGAATTGAAGACGCGGTTTATCGTTATAAGAACGGAAAAAATATCAGCTCGCCATTTACCATAACGCTTAATGGCGCAGAATCTACAATTGAGATTGAAACAGTCTCTCCATCAAGGCGTCAAATCACCGCCAATGGCGACGCAGATAACAGGAAACGCGCTACTCGCGCAGAAATAATTATAAAGCCCGGAGCAAGTTTTAGTATGGCGCTTCAAGCGGGAACCGGAGGAATAAAACTTGGTGAGGGTTCGGCGATTTATGGCAATGTATATTCCAATGGTTCTATCATCGGCGATAATAACGCATCAACAAGTGGCAACGTGTCTATTGCTGGATCGCAAATCACTCTCCACCAGCTCTATGATACCCAAAACGATAACTATAATATTGGTCAAGTAGATTCTAAAATAGATATTGCTCAAAGCTTTACTCCAACAGTAACGGGAACTATTAGCCAAGTTAGTTTATTTATAAAAAAATTCAATACACCCGGTAATCGTGACATAAAGATTGTCACTTCTTCCGGAGGATCTCCGACAAAAACAGTCAAAGCCTCCGGGCTTATTGGCGCAAATCAGGTAACTGGAAATCTCGCGTGGATTGATATACCTCTTGATTCAACACCAACACTTTCTTCTGGAACTACATATTGGATTATTTTTGATTCTTCTTTAAATAGTGCCAATTATTATGTATGGGGGTATGATAATGCCGGGACTGGTTCCAAATATAGTCCAAGTTGGAACGCGTCAAGTCCAGTCTGGTCTTCAATTGCAGGAAAGATGAATTATAAAGTATGGTTTGGTGATGCTCCAAATATCGCGAAAGATATTGAAGTTGGCGGAAACCTATACGCGCACACGATTCAAAACAGCAAAGTTCATGGTGATGCATACTACCAAACTATAGATCAGTATTCGTTGGATTGGCTCAATACATACAGTATTTCCCCTGGTGTCGCACATGCCGCTACCACTGATTTACCTCTGGCAAATATGCCAATTTCAGATGCCCAAATTGACGCATGGGAAGCAGAGGCAGAAGATGGTGATATCTATGGAGATGATCCAAGCGAGCCGTGTCCATATGAACCGCCATCAGGCGCAACAATCGGGCCAATGCGTATTGATTGCTATTTTCATATTCCAAACAATACGTCGCTAACAATTAAATCACCAATATGGGTTAACGGCGATATCAATATTGCAAATGCGGACACTTTCGTATTGGACCCGCTTGCGTCACCTGGCGAAAGCGGTGTCATTATAGCAGATTACAGCGCAGATCCAACGATGAAAGGAAGAATTACTCCTGGCAATAGCTTTGCGGCGTGTGGCTCTGCCGGATACAGCGCAAGCCAAAGCAAGTGCAATCCGTCTAATGGAAGTTATCTTATTCTTATTTCTAAATATTCCGGCAGCGATATAGCAATCACGCTTTCCAATTCATCAGACGGTGCCGTATTTTATGCGCCGGATGGCGAAATAAGTGCTGGCAATGGTTTGGAAATAAATTCAGCGACCGCAAAACAACTCACATTAGGCAACAACTCCTCAATTAAATATGAGGATGGTCTTTCAACTATGTTTTTTTCTTCTACAGGAGGAACCTCACAATGGGGCATTGATTCTTGGCAAGAAATTATACCGGAATAAAATACATAAATTATAATGTTTGCATTTTTAAAAACAATTCCGCAATTTTTGAAACTACCAGTATATGCGTTCGATATATCAGATTTTTCGTACAAGTTTTTATTATTAAAAGATTATAGCGATGGAGTACGAGTGGATAAATTTGGAGAAGGAGAAATTCCGCCGGGTGTAATACAAAACGGAGAAGTGCAAGACAAGGAAAAATTAACTCAAATTTTGAGCGAGATTATTACAAAACATAATATTAAATATGTTGCAATTTCCTTGCCGGACGAAAAAGGCTTTATACGTTTTTTAAAGCTTCCTACTAAAACAATAAAAAGAAATGAAATTGGTAAGGTGCTGGGCCTTCAGCTGGAAGAACACGTGCCGCTTCCTCCCAACGAAGTGGTATTTGACTATTCGTTGTTACGAGAAGAAAAAGATCATTTTGATGTTGTTTTGCGCGCCATGCCACTCGCGCTTTTAGAAACGTATTGTTTAATATTCAAAAAAGCCGGAGCATTGCCGGTGTTAATAGATCAGGAGATGGGGGCTGTGGTACATGCTGTAGTACCAGATGATTTTGTGGAGCTTGGTATATTGATGGACTGGGGAAAAAGCAGAACAAGCTTCGCGATATTCAATCAAAGAATTGTAAATTTTTCTGCTACTGTTGCCGTTGGAGGAGTAACTCTTACTAATACGATTGCAAAACAACTAAAAATTAGTTTTTCTGACGCCGAGCAATTTAAAAAAACCAAAGCGCGCGTTGCTTTTGATTCTGACGTACTGCGTAGCGGCGAAATAATGCAAGCCATAATACCGCTGGTAACAGTATTGCGCGAAGAAGCGGAAAAATATATTCAATATTGGCAAACACATTCTGAAACCAGCTCGCGACCACTAAAAATGTTTTTAACCGGCGGGGATGTTTTTATTTCAGGATTTGTGGAATATTTATCTAGAGAACTTAATATGCCGGTTTCTTTGGGAGATTCGTGGGCAAATGTAAGTTTCCCGCAAAAATATATTCCTGAATTAACAAAACATGAATCATTGCGATTTTCTTGCGCCGCGGGCCTTTGTTTAAAAGCCATGAAAAATAACCTTCTTTTTTAATTGTATGAGTTTATTGCCGCAAATATACCAAAAAGAAATACGCCGAGAAAAGATTTTCCGCTTGTGTTTTCTCTTTTTTTCTTTTGCTTCCGAAGTTTTATTGATTGGTATTATTTTTATGCTTCCGTCATATTTTTCGCTTATATTTTCAGCGAACGAAGTGCTTCGTAGATGGGACGCGGAAAAACAAGCGTTTGAGCGCCAAGACATTACATCTTTTGAAGACACAATTACGCAAATTAATCGGCGCGCTATGTTGTATACAAATAATGAAAATAAGCGTTACCATTTGGCACGCCTGCTTGTTCGCGTTGCAGAAGCAGATGATAAGTACATTCATCTAAATAGTATAAATTTGCAATCCGAAAATGATGGCTCTTTTAAATTTGCGATAAGAGGCACAGCCACAACTCGTGACGCATTTATATCGTATATTCAAAGACTTAAAGATACGCCGGAGTTTTTATCAGTCTATTCTCCAATTAGTAATTTATTGCGCGAGTCAAACATTTCATTTGCCATAGACATTCTCATTAAACAAGAATCATATTATTATGCCGCAAATCAATAAAAAAACAATTTTTTTACTAATAGGAAGTATATGCGCTTTTGTAATATTCATTGTACTTGCCGACTTGTTGTATAATTATATTCAAGCGCAGGGAGCTTCTATTAAATCTGCAAAAATAGCAATAGTTGTGTTAGAAGACAAAGAAAAAGACCTAATAAACGCAAAAAATAATTTAGAATTGCTCAAAGAAGATATCACAAAAATTGACCAGGCATTTTTATCTGAAGCATCGTTTGTGACATTTCTTAAACTTTTAGAGGCGTTGGCGCAGAAATCGGGAGTGATTTTTCAAGCAGAAAACGCAGACTTGCCGCGTTCTTCCGATGGCAAGGCAGAATTAAATTTTATGGTGCGCGGCGATTATCCTTCTTTAATAAAGTTTTTTTCGTTGTTGGACCAGATTCCATACTCTGGTATTATAGACCAAGTTTCGATATCACCCGATAGTACAAAAAATTCTACATTAATTGTAAGAGCGCGCTATGTGGTTTTTAATTTTATATCACAGCAATGAATTATTTACAAAAAATTTTTTCCATATTTTCGTATCGCAGATCAAAAACAGAAAAAGCCTCTCTGACTGTTTTGCGCGTGTGGCGCTTTGAATTAATTATCATCGCGTCTGTATTGCTTATAGTTATTTTTGCCGATATTTGGATTTATAGAGATATGGTTTCCAATGAAGTGGAAATTTCTTCTGTAGACAAAGTCACTGTTGTAACTTCTCTTAATAAAACAGCAATTATTGCTGGTGGCACAACAGTACGCGAGCGCGAAAATTTATTGGATAATCCTCAATTTCCTTTGACTGGGAATCCGTTTTAAGGTATTTTTAAGCACATGCTGCTAGGTTTTGTTTGTATTCCCCCCGGTAGTTCAATGGATAGAACCGCGGACTTCTAAGCCGCTGATGAGGGTTCGATTCCCCCCCGGGGGACAAAAGAAAAATTATTTTTTGCGCGCTGTAGGATTTGAACCGATAAAAGCAATTTAGATTGCTTTTATCCACTATCCCGGTGTAACTTAAATAAGTTTTGGACGGTGCAGGAATCGAACCTGCGACCTCCTCGGTGTAAACGAGGCGCTCTACCGATTGAGCTAACCGTCCAAGTTGCACGCGCGTTCTCAATATAATTACATGTTTATGTGCAATATTCAACCATATTGTATATAATTAATATATGTTTCCAATACCAAAACAACAGTGTCTAAATTGCAAACGCATTATTGTTCGCAAAGATTTTAAAGAAAAAGTTGGTGTCCGATCTTTAATGTCAAAGGTTTGCCCGTCTTGTTCAAAACCTATTGCGTCTCGCGCGAGTAATCGCAAGATGCAAAAAAGCAATTAATTTCTTTAAATTACGAAACTAATTGAGGCGTGTTGTTTTGATGGGGTTTTGAATGCGACGGCGCGAAAATTTTAGGATTTTTTAAGCTTCAAAAAATCCGTACCCTCAAAATAATACGCCGAATGAGTGTTGTGTAATTTAACTAATCATTCTTGACGCGGAGTTTTTGAATTTTTGTTTTGTCTAGCTTTGGGAGTTTCAATATAAGAAGACCATGTTTCATAATGGCTTCTGACTCGTCAACATCCACTTCTTGTGGTAAAAGTATCGTTCGACTAAATGTCCCCCAAAATAGTTCTTGATAAAAATAATCCATGGATGAAATAGTATGGCTTTTAGCGCGCTTGCCGCGTATTGTAACCATTTCGTGGGAAATATTTACTTCTACATCTTCCGGTTTAACTCCTCCCACTATTGTTTGAATAATGATTTCTGTGGGTGTTTGCCACATATCAATAGTTAACTGTCCTTCCTCGTCTTGTTGCGGTAATTGAGGCGTCTCTTTGCGCCCTTCTGAGCCCAAAGATATATTATGATTATTTACTGTCGTAGAGCCTGTCAATCGCTCAAAAAATGATTTTTTTTCCATATATTATATAGTACCACTATAAGCATTTTATGCGAAGTCTCCGCGCGCGCTCAAAAAGTATTAGTGCGAATATCGCACCGATCACTACTATTATTGTCGCAATAAATTGGTTAGTTGCATTGGCCGCATCACCACTGCCTAAAATAAAATAATTGTAGGCTGCGTGCAGAATGGTTGCTCCAATGAGTGCAATCATTAATTCCACGGCTCTGCGTGCTCTATTGCAAAATGAAAAAGCAAATGCCGCTCCAATGATCGCTCCTGTTGATGCGTGAATCAAAATGGCGTTGGCGAATCTAAACGAGCTTATCGTCATTGTCTGCGTGAGAGTTACAGTTGTGCTTTGAGATATAAAAAGAGCATTTTCAAGCGCAGCAAAACCCAAAGATGCCGCTATAACATATATCATTGCGTCAATTGGCTCGTTAAAATATTTAGTGCGAAGCACGGTAAAATAAGCTGCGCCTGTTTTTGCTATTTCTTCAATGAATGCAAAACCGAACACATTGAACAAATAAAACGCTTTTTGAGAATATAAAAAAACGCCTCGCATTGAGGTATTAAAATTTGAAAACAAGCTTTCAATTATAAAAGCAAAAAGCACTACTGCCATACCGAAAGAAAATACAATAGCAATCTCTTTTTTCGGTTCAGGATGGGTGGCCTCTTTGAGCCAAAACCATAGCCATAGGAGTGGTGGCATAAATCCCAACAATATTGTTGCCAAAATAACCGTGGATAATGTCATTATGTGTATTATATCATTGTGGCCATTTCTCGACCATCAGAATTTTTTGTACTCCGCCAACTGGTGGATGAATTTCTTGCCAAATCGTTTCTGTCACAAATGGCATGAATGGATGGAGAAGCTGAAGAGATGTTTCCAGGATCTTTCGTATTAGCCACTGTTTGGAGATTTTTTCTTCCTTGAAACCATTTTTTATTTTCTCTTTGCTTTCCTCGATTATTTTATCCGCGAATGTATGCCAAAAGTAATGATATATTTTTTCAGCTGCCAAATAAAATCTAAAATTATCCATATCATCGGTAACATCTTTAATAGTTGTATTGAGCTCATCAAGACTTTTTGCGTCATTTTCTGTAAGTTTTGGTTTTTCGGTAAGGTTTATATTTTCTGTATTTTTCAAAACATACCGTGTCGCATTCCAAATCTTATTTGCAAAATGTTTGTATGCCATTACTTTGCCCAGGTCAAATTGCATATCGCTCCCTGGCCCGATACCAACAGTAAGTGACATTCTCAATGCGTCGGTCCCATTTGAATAGATTATTTCAATAGGATCAATGCCATTGTTGAGAGATTTGCTAAATTTTCTTCTATCTTTATCGCGCACAATACCATGAAAATACACAAATCGAAATGGAATTTCTCCCAAACAATACCCAGACATCATTATCATGCGTGATATCCACAAAGAAAGAATTTCATAACCCGGATTAATTACACTAGTTGGATGGTAATTTTCCAAATCCGATGTTTCATCTGGCCAACCAAGTGTTGAAAATGTCCACAATGCAGACGAAAACCATGTATCCAGCGTGTCAGGATCTTGTTCGTATAAATTGCAGCCGCATTTTTTGCAGGATATAGGAAGCAAATCAAGCGAGACGATTTCAGCGTTTTTAATCGAAGGGCGCGTCATTGCGTCTTCGAGATTTAGATTTTTAATCTTTTTGATAAGCATGCGCATAGCGCCGGCATGACTGACAATAACTACATTTTTATTAACATGCGAGTTTTGATGGCTTTGAAATGCTTCCCAGACTCGTTTTTCTAATTGTTTGTAGCTTTCGGCATTACCAATTCTCTGATCATAAACAAATACATTTCCATATTTTTCCTGAATTTCTTTGTCGCGCATGCCTTCATAATCACCGTGTGAGCGCTCGCGTAATGCTTTATCGTAAACAATCGGCGCTCCAGTGATACGTGAAATAATTTCCGCGGTTTCTCGACACCGAACAAAATCAGAACTTACAACAACAGAAATATCCTGATTTTTCAGTCGAAGAGCTGCTACCTCGGCTTGCTTTTTACCTTCTTCGTTAAGAGGGACATTGTCTTGAACACTTCTCTTCTCTTTATTTTGTTGCGTTTCTCCGTGACGTACCAAAAACCAACGATTTTTTACTTTAATGTTTACTTGTATGGATTCACAATTGAGGCAATACCACACCGGAACTCTGTGTCCGTATAAAATTTGTCTAGAGATACACCAATCTTTTAAATTGTTGACCCAATGTTCATAAATTTTGCGGAAATGATCTGGAATAATAGTGATTTCACCACTTGAGACTGTCTTTTGCATAATTTTTTTAAGAGTCGTCTCGGATCCAGTCGGAATTTTTTTCAACTTTGAGTTCCGAATTTTAAATTTCTTATTTACATCTACAAACCATTGAAGTTTTGGCAATGGTTCAATGATGCCACCTGTGCGCTCTGCCTTTGCGATATTATTTTTTATTTTTTCTTCTTTTTCCAAAAGTTTCGCGTCTCGAAGTTTTTGGACAATAATTTCTCTGGCCTCGAGAGTTTTCTTGCCGTTTAATTCCTCCGAAACATTTTCCATTTTAGCAAATTCGTTAATTACTTTTTTGAAAGAAAGACCGTGCCGTTCTGCGATCTCCCAGTCAACCATTGAGTGCGCCGGAGTAATGCCCACAGCGCCTGTCCCATATGCAGGATCAATTTCTTTGTCTGTGACAATTTTAATCTCCAACGGCACGCCAATAAAATCTATGGAATAGGTTTCTCCTATATATTTTTTGTATCTGGCGTCATCAGGATGCACTGCAACAGCTACATCGCCGACTTTGGTCTCCGGACGCGTTGTTGCAATCAAAATAGGGAATTCTTTTGCGTAGCGAAATGTATAGAGTGTTGCGTCTGTTTCTTTGTGTGCCACTTCGTCGTCTGAAATGGTTGTTTGTCCTTTTGGATCCCAGTTTACAATACGATTGCCTCGGTAAATAATCCCGTCATTGTACATTTTTTTAAAGACGGTGCGGACCGCAAGCTCGCGTTTTTCATCCAATGTGAATGCAAGGCGCGACCAATCAACTGAATCCCCGATTGTTTTAAGCTGGCTTAAAATTTTATTTTGATTTTGTATAGCAAATCGATTTATTTGATTTATAAATTCTTCTCGTGAAAAATCGTGCCTGCTTTTGTGTTCTTTTTTGTAAAGTTCTTTTTCGTATTTCGATTGTGTGGCAATCGCTGCGTGGTCAGTCCCGGGCACCCAAAGCGTACGGTTACCCTTCATTCGATGATATCGCACCATAATATCTTGAAGCGTGTGCTCAAATACATGTCCCAAGTGGAGAGTACCGGTCACATTCGGCGGCGGAAGCACAATCGAAAAGTAAGGAGCGTCTTTTTTTGTAACGCCTTTTTCTACACAAGTATCCGGATTAAAAAATCCCGATTTTTCCCAAAGCTGGTAAATTTTTTCTTCATATTCTTTCGGATTGTATGGATTATCAAAAATGCTTGCCATGTGTATGATTATGCCAATTTTTACTAGATTTTACAAATAAAAAAATCCACCGATAAATATGTGGAGGGTTATTTGTTTTTGCAAAACGATTTAATAAATTCGTGATTAGTGTGATACCACTTTTTCAAAACAACAATCAAATCTTTCGCTTCTTGTATTATATTTGGGTCGCCAGTTGCTTTAATATGTAAAAGAATATTGCCTGCCATTCGAGTAATCGGATTTTTAAAAAGCTTTATTTTGTCTAACCACTCTTGTTTGTGAACGTCATCCATTTTTACTCCACCAAGAATTGACGAACAGAGCAATGAAAGAGTTGTAATTTCATTCACAGGGAATTTTTTGGCACGTTCTTTCATTTGTGTTACCACCCACTATTTTGTTTCCATCAATACGCTACCATATTTATTTTACAGGTGCAAATTTCCTTGAGCGCGGAGTGTTTTTATACGCCGGTATGTGGGTATTTTTTTCTTTTCTAGCGAATGGAAATATCCAGCCATTGCAATCATTGCGGCATTGTCGCCAGATAGCCACAGAGGCGATAAATATAATTTTGTTTCTGGAAAAAGTTTAATCATGTATTCCAGAGATTTACGCAATTTTTTATTCGCAATGACGCCTCCGCCGACAACGAGCGATTTGACCTTATATTTTCGTAGAGCGCGCGCTGTTTTTGAAACCAACACATCAATGACCGCTTGCTCAAATGATGCGGCAACATCAGCTTTTAACTTGGGAGTCCGATTCCCAAGTAATCTCAAATGATAAAGTACCGCGGTTTTGAGACCGGAAAAACTAAAATCAAAATCATTTGAATTGAGCATTGGGCGAGGGAAGTTTATCGTGGTTGGATTGCCGTACTCGGCTATTTTTGAAATTGCTGGTCCTCCGGGATAGTCGAGCTTTAGCATTTTGGCGACCTTATCAAATGCTTCTCCTGCCGCGTCGTCGCGTGTCTCACCCAAAATTTTATAGTTTAGGTGTTTTTTTATAAGAACCAATTCTGTGTGTCCGCCAGATACAATAAGCGCAAGTGCTGGAAATATATTTTTTGATGGCGGAAAATTATATTTTTTAAATGTTGGTTTGCTAGGCAAAAATCCAGCATAAATATGTCCCTCCAAATGATTTACCGGCACGATAGGCTTTTTCCAGATCGTGGAGAGCGCTTTTGCGAAATTGATTCCTACCCAGAGTGCGGGCTCAAGTCCAGGCCCGTGGGTGACTGCTATTGCATCAATATCAGGCGCATCATATTTTTTTACAAATTTTTGCAATTCCGCTAGCAATATCTGTTCGCGGGAAAGGATGGCGGAAAGTTTTAAATTTAATGATTTATCTTTCATTACGAAACTATCATTACTCGCAGAACGCGCATAATTTTCTGCCTGCCCGACTGCGTCATTCAGGCGGGCTGAAAATTTGCTATGTTTGTGCTGTTGCACTGCGTAGCGTTCTGCTCGTAACGAAGTTTCTTCACTCAATTCAATTTTAACATTTCTTCCTTGGAGCATCTTCGCATCGCGAAGCGCGGTTACAAGAATTGGTACAAGATTTTTTTGATGTTCTCGCATTGCGAGATTTGGTACAATCCCACCAAATGGTCGGTGAATTTTTATTTGAGATAAAACGACATTTGAGAGTAGATTAAATTCATGTTCAATGGACGTGGGGCGGGCCCCAAGGAGGCCCGCCCCCCACACCACAAAAAAAAACAAACAGGGCGCACCGCCCCCACGGGGATGGGAGATTGTTTTGTTTTTTAAACATTGCCAACTCTTCATCCGACGGTCTTGATATTAAATCAGAAGTGCCTGAATAAATCACCTTTACCTTTCGCGAAGGAAAATTATACATTTCAACCAGATCGTTTTTGGTTGACTGCGATACTGTAATAAACCGGTCTGACAACCTCGGCCAGTCCAAATGTCCCACTTGAAACTTATGCCACATATTTCTTCGCCAAGAAAAGAATTCTTTAAAGCGAATATATGACAAATCATGAAATGTCGTGACTCTTTT
>CAYIWH010000027.1:0-11365 GCA_964367075.1 uncultured Candidatus Saccharibacteria bacterium
TATAAGCGCCACTATGCGCACATTGATGCTCCTGGACACGCTGATTACATCAAAAACATGATCACTGGTGCCGCTCAAATGGACGGCGCGGTTTTGGTGGTCGCGGCAACTGATGGACCAATGCCTCAAACACGAGAACATATTCTTTTGGCTCACCAAGTAGGCGTGCCTTCAATTATCGTGTTCTTAAATAAAGTAGATATGGTTGATGACAAAGAGCTCATTGATTTAGTTGAAACAGAAATTCGCGAACTTTTGACTAAATATGAATATCCAGGAGATACCACTCCAATTATTCGTGGATCTGGACTCAAGGCTCTCGAGGCGAAATCGGCGGATGATGAATGGGCAAAGCCAATCACGGAGCTTGTAAAGGCAATGGACGAATATTTTCCAGAGCCGGTTCGTGATATTGAAAAACCATTTTTGATGCCGATAGAAGATGTTTTTTCCATTGAAGGCCGTGGAACAGTTGTTACTGGCCGTATAGAGCGTGGAAAAATTAAGATCGGCGAGGAAATTGAAATTGTAGGATTGAAAGATACGGCAAAAACAACAGTGACAGGCATTGAAATGTTCAACAAACAGCTCGATGAAGGCATGGCCGGAGACAATGCCGGGCTCTTGCTTCGTGGCGTCAAGAAAGAAGACGTTGAGCGCGGTCAAGTTTTAGCCAAGCCTGGATCAATCACTCCTCATACAGAATTTGAAGGCGAAGTTTATATTTTGACCAAAGAAGAAGGCGGCCGCCACACGCCATTTTTTGCAGGATATAAGCCGCAATTTTATATCCGTACAACCGATGTTACTGGAGAAGTTACGCTTCCGACTGGAACCGAAATGGTTATGCCGGGAGATACGGTTAAATTTCAAGTTAAATTAATCGCTCCTGTTGCTTTAGAAGAAAAACAGCGTTTTGCTATTCGAGAGGGCGGAAAAACTGTAGGAGCCGGCGTGGTCACAAAAATAACCAAATAAATAGTTTATTAGTTTTACCAAATAGAAATTTAACAAAGAATGGCGACAAGCCAAAAAAATAAAGTCAGTGCAAAGAAGACTAAAACACGTGAGCCGGAAGAACTCCAAAAGCTTCGTATTCGCGTTCGGGCTCATGATCACAAGATTTTAGATTCTTCTGTACGACAAATTGTAGATACTGCACTCCGATACGGGGCAGAAGTGATAGGACCGGTACCATTGCCGACGGAAATCCGCAAATATACCGTAAACCGATCTTCTTTTGTACATAAAAATGCCCGTGAACAATTCGAGATGCGAGTCCACAAGCGCTTGATTGATATTGTTAATCCAGCGCCTAAAATAATTGACTCCCTAACGAATTTAAACTTACCTGCAGGTGTCGACATCGAGGTAAAAATGTAGCAATTAAAAGGGGAATTAACAAGAAAGCCCCCGTACGGGGGCTTTCTCATAACCAAGAAAATATGAAATTTATACTAGCAAAAAAAATTGAGATGGCGCAGATATTTGATGACGCGGGAGCGGTACACCCAGTGACATGGTTGCTTGCTGGTCCCGTGGTTGTTACAGATGTTCGTACAAAAAATCGTGACGGCTACGATGCGTTGCAACTTGGTTTTGGTACAAAAAAAGAAAAAACAACCAAAAAACCTCAACGAATCCAATTTAAAGATGTTGGATTGCCAGAGCAAGTCAAAGAGGTTCGTGTCAAAGCGCCTGCTTTTAAGCGCGGAGATACCATTGATGTTTCAATTTTTAAAGAGGGCGATAAAGTGGCGGTTTCCGGCACAACCAAGGGAAAGGGATTTCAAGGGGTTGTAAAAAGACATGGATTTAAGGGTGGTCCGCGTACACACGGACAGAAACATTCAGAGCGCGAACCAGGATCTATTGGCTCGGTTTGGCCACAAAGGGTGGTAAAAGGAACGCGCATGGCAGGTCGTATGGGAGGCACTGCGGTTACAATGAGAAATTTAAAAATTATAAAAATAATTCCAGAGAAAAATTTAATAGCAATAGAGGGTGCTGTCCCGGGACGACGCGGAAGCGCAATGGTTATTCGCGGATAAATTATTATGAAAGTTGAAGCATACAACACAGAGGGTAAAAGCGTAGGCTTGGTTACATTGCCAGAGCGGCTTTTCGGTATGCGCTGGAATGCCGCGGTAGTGAAACAAGTGTACGATGGAGAATTGGCAAATCGTCGCAGGCCCTGGGCTCATGTAAAAGACAGAAGCGAGGTACGCGGAGGCGGACGGAAACCTTGGCGACAAAAAGGACTAGGAAGGGCGCGACACGGATCAATTCGTTCTCCGATTTGGATTGGCGGCGGAGTGTCGCACGGACCACGCAAAGATAGAGATTTTTCCGTAAAAATAAACAAGAAAATGAAAAATGTAGCAATTAAGTGCCTGCTTTCAAGCAAATTAAAAGAAAACTCGCTTATTTTGATGGATAATTTTACCGTTCCAAATAATAAAACAAAGGAAACATTTTTGATTTTGAAACGAATACAAGATGGTGCGAAGACAACAGAACTAACTGCAAAAAGCAAAATATTGCTTGCTATTTCTCATGATGACGGCGTTATACGCGCAACACGCAATATAAAAAGAATTACTTATATTGAGCCAAGAAATATAAATACGACTTCTCTGCTTCATAGCAAATATCTAATTTTGGATAAAAATGCAATCACAGAATTAGAAAAAACTTTTAAATAAATTTATTATGGCTTTTAATTTTTTTCAAAAATTTTCACAAAAAAGGGGGTTGCCCAAAGCATCTATTGGGAAAATAGATAAAAATATTCGCAGAGAAAAAATCGGCGTACACAAAGATATTGTAGAAAAAGAAATGCCCAAACAAATTGTTATTAAACAGCGACCTAATGAAAAAAATATTTTTGCTAGCAAGTATATTGTGTCTCCTCATATTTCAGAAAAGGCCTCGTTTTTGCAGGAAACTCATAATGATACTCGAGGAGCCTCATATGTTTTTCGCGCAACAAAAGGAGCAACAAAACATCTCTTGAAAAAAGCCATAGAAGATCGTTATGATGTGAGGGTTAACTCTGTTCATATTATCAATACGCCGGACAAAGAGGTTCGGCGCGGAAAGACAATAGGCCACAAGCCGGGCTATAAAAAAGCCATTATTACCTTGAGGCCTGGAAATACGATAGAACAAGTATAAAAAATATTTTTATGAAAACATACGCACCACGGACTCCATCGCGCAGACATTTGACCGGTATTAATTATCGAGAATTATTGACGCGCGCTAAACCAGAAAAATCATTGATTTTTGGGCAAAAAAGACATATGGGGAGAAATAGCGATGGGCGTATTACAGTGCGTCACAAGGGCGGAGGCTCAAAGCGGCTTTTACGAATTGTTGATTTTTATTTTGATAAGAAAAATATTCCTGCAATCGTGAGCTCTATAGAATATGATCCAAATAGAAGCGGCTTTATAGGATTGATTATATATCGCGACGGAGAAAAGCGATATATGCTTCTTCCAAAAGATGTTTGTCCAGGAAGAGAAATTATGATTTCAGAATCAGCCCCGCTGCTTTCTGGCAATCGTCTGCCGCTTTCTAAAATACCAGTAGGGACGTATGTATATAATATTTCTTTGGCCTCTGATTCAAAGGCGGTGTTAGTACGTTCGGCAGGATCATTTGCCGAGGTGCTGGCACATGATGGTGGGTATGTTATGCTCAAAATGCCTTCAAGCGAAGTTCGTAAAATAAGAGATCATTCTTGGGCAAGCGTTGGCCAAGTTTCCAATGACGAACATAATTTGGTTGTTATTGGTAAAGCAGGTCGTTCGCGATGGATGGGCATTAGGCCTACGGTGCGAGGCTCGGCAATGAATCCGGTGGATCATCCATATGGCGGCGGAGAAGGGCGCACTATGCGCGGAACTCGTCGCCCAAAGAATCTTTGGGGCAAAGGAACTCGCGGGGTAAAAACAAGGAATAGAAAAAAATGGTCCAATAGATTAATAATTTCTAGAAGAAAGAAATAAATCATGGCCAGATCACTAAAAAAAGGACCATACATGGATCCAAAACTTTTGAAAAAAATCTCAAAAGTTAAGCCTGGCACGGGCACAGTAATAAAAACATGGTCTAGGAGATCAACGATTAGTCCGGAAATGATAGGACATACTTTTGGTGTGCACAATGGTCGAGATTTTATTTCTGTTTCTGTTTCCGAAGACATGGTAGGTCATCGGCTTGGTGAATTTTCACCAACACGTAAATTTAATCGTCATGGCGGAAAGATGCAGAAAGAACTAGAAATGGCCGCCGCGCAAGTAGAAAAAGCTAAAACAGAAAAATCTTAATTAAATATTTATGCAAGAAGTTAAAGCACATTTAAGATATTTGAGAATTTCTCCGCGGAAAGTGAGAACAACGGCGAATATTATGAAAGGCAAATCTGTTAAAGTGGCAGATGCTCAACTTAAATTTATACGACAAAGCGCGGCATTACCATTGCGCAAATTATTGAAGTCTGCGACCGCGAATGCAAAACACAATTTTAATATTGATCCGGATCAATTAATAATAAAAACAGTGCGCGTAGATCAAGGACCAACATTGAAGCGCTCTATGCCAAGGGCGCGCGGCATGGCAAGCCCTATTCACAAAAGGACGAGTCATATAATGTTAATTTTGGCAGAATCAGTAAAAAAAGATAAATAATTTTTAATATGACGCACACAGCACACCCATACTCGGCCAGAATAGGAATTTTAAAAACATGGAAATCCCGATGGTTCAATTCGAAGGATTATAAGAAATTTTTGCGCGAAGACCTAGAATTGAGAAAATTTCTTGAAAAACGTCTTCATGGCCTCGCGATTGATATTGTGGAAATTGAACGATCCCCCGCTGTTATTTCTATTGTTATTAAAACAGCTCGCCCAGGTCTTTTGATAGGACGAGGGGGAGAAGGGGTGGAGAAATTAAAAAACGAAATATTGATATTTTTAAACAAAATTAGAAAAAACGTTGCGTCTATAAGAAGAAGTAAACAAGAAGCAAGCAAATTGCTTTCTAGTATTACAAGACAGCCAGAACTTAAAATTACTATTGAAGAGGTCAAATTTCCAGAAACACACGCCGCTATTATGGTTGAGCAGATTGCCCAAGATCTTGAAAAGCGCATGCCTTTTAGACGCGTATTAAAACAAACACTTGGAAAAATGATGGCATCAAAATCAGTTTCCGGCGCAAAAATTTCTTTATCTGGCAGATTGGATGGATCAGAAATGGCTCGCTTTGAGTGGCTCAAGGGCGGAAAAATTCCATTACAAACATTGCGCGCCGATGTTGATTTCGCAAAAGGGCGAGCGCACTTGCCTTACGGTGATTTAGGCATTAAGGTATGGATTTATAAAGGTGAGGTATTTTCTGAAAAATAATATGTTGTTTCCAAAGCGAGTAAAATTTAGAAAATGGCAGAGAAACACAACGCGCAGAAAACTTCGAGAAACACGTGGAACAACTTTGGCGTTTGGCTCATTTGGACTAAAAGCCAGCGAGGCAAAATGGATTCGTTCAAAACAGATTGAGGCGGCGCGCAAGGCCATGAGTAGATATATTCAAAGGGGAGGCAAAATATGGATTCGAATCTTTCCTGACAAGCCTATTACACAAAAACCTCCAGAGGTTACAATGGGTAGCGGAAAAGGAGAAACGGTAGAATATGTATTTCCAGCAAAGCCCGGACGGATTTTATTTGAAATAGATGGAGTGGCGCCTGAAATTGCAAAAACAGCGCTTAAGCGCGCCGGAGCAAAGTTACCGTTAAAAACAAAAATTGTATACAGAGACCAATAATTTTTTATCTATGACAAAACGTACAACACAAGATTTATGGAATAGCAAGTCTGAAGAGTTATCTGCAATGGCAAGCGAGGAGCGTGTCAGATTATTGGAATTGCGGATGCAAAAAACAGGCTCTTCATTGAAAAATGTAAAAGAGATTCGAGAAACAAAAAAGAAAATCGCAAGAATTTTAACAATATTGCAGACAAAATCTTTACAAAAGTAACATATCTATATGGCACAACAATTAAAAGGGAAAGTAATTTCAAATAAAATGATCAACACAGTGGTTGTGGAAGTTTTGCGTTTAAAAAAACATCCAAGATACGGAAAATATATTAAAATATCGGATAATTATAAAGCCCATACAAATGAGAATATTCCAATTGGAAGTACTGTTGTTATTGAACTTACAAGGCCAATTTCAAAAGATAAACGATGGAAAGTGGTTTTTGTGGAAAAACGAGTTGTCGCAAAAGAACCAGTATTAGAAGATAATATAAGTGTTTAATAATTATGATACAACATCGCACAATGTTGGGAGTTGCTGATAATTCTGGCGCACGGCTTGTGCAGTGTATTAAGGTTTTGGGTGGTACGCGTCGCCGTTATGCAGGCATAGGAGATATAATTGTTGTTACTGTTAAAGTGGCAGAGCCGCGCAAACTTGTTAAGAAAAAAGAAATTCATAAGGCGCTGGTTGTTCGTCAAAAAAACGCACTGCGACGTTCAGACGGCTCTTATATACGATTTGATGATAATGCAGTGGTTATACTTGATGGCAAAGAACCAAAAGGGGGTCGTATTTTTGGGCCAATTCCGCGCGAAATTAAGGAAAAAGGCTTTAATAAAATTGTTTCATTAGCAGAAGAAATTGTATGAATAAGATAAAAATAAAAAAGAACGATGCAATTGTAGTTATTTCTGGCAAAGATCGCGGGAAGCGAGGCAAAATTTTAAACGTGCATGCGGGTAAAAACAGAGTACTTGTTGAAGATGTTGGTCTTAAGAAAAAAAATCAGCGCCCGCGCAAAAGCGGTCAAAAAGGGGAGATTATTACAGTTCCATCTTCTATTCATATATCCAATGTGATGTTGTATTGTTCTCATTGTGGCAAAGGCGCGCGCGCAGGATTTAAGGCCTTGCAAGAAGATTCGCACAAAGTCCGTATTTGTAAAAAGTGCAAAAATATAATTTAAATTTTTATGATGACCTTACAGGAAAAATATAAAAAAATAGTTGTCTCTAAAATGCAAAAAGAATTTGGCTATAAATCTGTTATGGCTGTGCCTTGCATAGAAAAAGTGGCTATAAACGTAGGTGTTGGTAAATTACGCGATAAAAAAGATGTCATTGAGACGGTAGAAAAACACATGGCATTAATTACTGGTCAAAAATTGTCACCCCGACCTGTCAAAAAGGCGATTGCGTCTTTCAAGACACGAATCGGAATGATTGTAGGATATAAGGCAACCCTACGAGGACAGCGAAAATTTGATTTTTTGGATCGTATGATAAATTTTGCAATCCCGCGCATGAGAGATTTTAGAGGCATTCCGCTTTCATCAGTTGATAATTCTGGAAATTTGACATTTGGGTTCAAAGAACATATTGTATTTCCTGAGATAATTGGAGAGGATGTAAAAAATATATTCAGCTTTGAAGTTACAGTAGTAACTAATGCAAAGAATAGAGGAGAGGCCATCACACTCCTTCGTTTATTAGGTTTTCCGCTACAAAAATAATGGCAAAAACTTCTACATACGTACGATCTTTAAAAGTTCCGAAATTTAAAAGTCGCGTGGTGCGACGATGCTTTTTGTGTGGAAGAAAGCGAGGATATATGCGAGATTTTGATTTATGCAGAATTTGCTTTCGCGAATTAGCAAATAACGGCCTTATACCAGGAATTCGCAAATCTTCGTGGTAATATTTTTTTAAATACTATATGGATCCAATTGCAGACATGTTAATAAGAATTAAAAACGCGCAATTTGCTCATAAAGAGATTGTTGCTTTCGGGCACTCAAAACTTAAATTAGAGATTGCCAAAATACTTGAACGCGTAGGTTATGTCGGCTCTGTAAGTAAAAAAGGAAGAAAAAACAAAAAATTTATCGAAATTGAATTATTGTATGATAATAATGGAAATCCCAAAATTTCTTATGTAAAAAGATTATCTGGACCAAGCAAACGCTTATATCGCGGATTTCGGGAAATCTTTCGTCCAAAAAATGGTTATGGCATTGCTATATATTCTACCCCCAAAGGTCTTTTAACAGACAGTGAGGCGCGTAAAGAAAAAATAGGCGGAGAGGCATTATTCGAACTTTGGTAGTTCAACATTTCTTACTATAAATAAACAATTATGTCACGACTTGCACGAAAACCTATTATGATACCGAGCGGCGTTACTGTTAATCAAGAGAATGATTGGTGGGTTTTTCGCGGACCAAAGGGAGAGCTTAAACAAAATCTTCCAAATATCATATCAATAACAAAAACCGAAACCGAAAATGGATTAATGGTGAAATTAAGCAAATCAGCGTCTCCAAAACAAAAATGGCCACGAGCAATGCTTGGGACTGCTGCCGCTCTTGTTCAGAATGCGCTTAAAGGAGTAGCCGAAGGCTTTGAAAAAAAACTCGAGCTCGAAGGTGTGGGATATAAAGTACAACCAGATGGCAAAGATCTTGTTTTGTTTCTTGGATTTAGTCACCCAGTTCGATTTCTTGCTCCAGAAGGAATTACATTTTCTGTAGAAAAAAACATAATTACTGTTCGCGGCATTGATAAAGCAAAAGTAGGCAAGGCGGCAGCAGAATTGCGCTCTCAAAAACCACCGGAACCATATAAGGGGAAGGGCATTCATTATATAGGAGAAGTTATTAAGCGCAAGGCTGGCAAGAAGGCAACAAGCTCGGCATAATTATATAATTTTATGAAAAACTCACAAAAATCAAAAAGGACAATACGACATCGCAGAGTTCGCTCTACCATTAAAGGCACAAAGGATAGGCCACGCCTTTCTGTTTATCGTTCCAGCAAATATATTTTTGTTCAGCTTGTTGATGATAACGCACAAAAAACAATTATTGGTTTGTCTGACAAAGCAATTAAGATATCAAAAAAAATGACAAAATCTGATCGAGCGCTCGCACTAGGAAAATTATTAGCAGAAAAAGCAATTTTAAAAAAATTTAAAAAAGTTGTTTTTGATCGCGGAGGATATCGATATCAAGGTCGTGTACAAAAAGTTGCAGAAGGCGCTCGTAGCGGAGGGTTAGAATTTTAAAGAAATTATTAATTAACTAATACTCATATAAATTTGATATGGCGAAAGATAAACGACAACCAAAACAGCAAGGTGAATATCAGCAGAAACTGCTTGATTTGCGAAGAGTCGCTCGCGTTGTAGCTGGTGGCAGACGCTTTAGTTTTCGAGCCACAGTGGTAGTAGGCAATTTGAACGGTGAGGTTGGTATCGGAATTGGAAAGGGATCTGATACAGCCCTTGCTATAGAAAAAGCAGCGCGCAAAGCCAGACAATCGTTGATTAAAGTTCCACTTACAAAAGAACGTTCTATTCCTCATGAAGTTGAGGCGAAATATGCGAGCGGTCATGTTATTATAAAACCAGCAAAAAACGGCAAGGGTTTGGTTGCTGGAGGGGCCGCGCGCGTTGTTTTGGCTTTTGCGGGAGTAAGCAACGCAAGTGCCAAAATTCTTTCACATACTAAAAACAAGATCAACAATGGGCGCGCGACTATTGACGCGCTTAAAACATTAAAAACAAAAAAGAATTAAATTTTTATGCAAGCGCATCAATTATTAGCATCAAAAAAAAGAAGTCGTCGAATAGGGCGCGGAGGTAAACGTGGTTCTTTTTCAGGTCGCGGCATAAAGGGTCAAAAATCTCGAGCAGGCAGACGTATTCGTCCACAAGTGCGCGATATACTCAAAAAAATTCATAAACGTCGCGGTTATGGCAGAAATCGCGGAAGAAGCGTTATTACAGAAACAAAATCAATTCAAATTATTAATATTGCAGATATTAATAAGATTTTCAAAGAAGGGGAATGCGTTACTTCGAACAAAATAATTGAATATGGGCTTGCCACAAAGGGAAAAATTATAAAAATTCTTGGAGGGAGTAATATGACAAAAAAACTGACATTTGATAAAGGATTGTCAATGTCGTCGGCGTTGCGTAAAAAATTAGAAATAAATAAAAACAATGTTTAACAGGCTTATATTAATATTAAAAGATCGTGATCTTCGTCGAAAATTATTCTATCTTTTTGGGTTGTTGGCTATTTTTAGATTAGCCGCAAGCGTGCCAATACTTGGCATTGATAAAGCGCTTTTTCAGCGTTTTTATAATGACAGTCAGCTTTTAGGGCTTTTGAATATTTTTTCTGGCGGCGCGTTAGACAATCTTTCAATTGTTATGTTGGGACTTAGTCCATATATAACAGCTTCTATCATTATGCAACTTTTGACCATGATTTTTCCCAACCTCAAGGAATTGTACCAAGAAGAGGGGGAAGCTGGGCGACAAAAATTTAATCAGTATTCGCGACTTCTTACGGTGCCGCTTGCTATTGTTCAAGGATTTGGATTACTAACTCTTTTGTCTCGACAGGGAGTTGTCCATTTTACTTTTTTTGAAATGTTAACAAATTTGATAATTGTAAGTGCCGGAGCTGTATTTTTAATGTGGATTGGGGAATTAATTTCAGAATATGGTGTTGGGAATGGAGCGTCTATTATGATTTTTGCAGGTATTGTGGCTAGACTTCCCATTAGTATTCAACAGGCGCTTGTTTCTTTTGACGCATCACAAATTCCAACATTTATTGCGTTTTCTGTTATTTCAATTATTACCATAGCATCTGTTGTGATTATTTCGGAAGGAGAACGACCAATTCCTATTTATTATGCCAAGCGAGTTCGCGGGATGCGAATGTATGGAGGAACTTCGTCTCATTTGCCTTTGCGCGTAAATCAGGCTGGCGTCATACCAATTATATTTGCAGTTTCCATTCTTTTATTTCCACAAATGATTGCTGGTTTCTTTGGCGCGTCAAAATATATAATTCTAAGCAAGATTGCCGGCGCAGTTACATGGTTTCTCACTAATTCATGGTTTTATGGAGCAACGTACTTTTTCCTTGTATTTTTATTTACCTATTTTTATACAGCCGTTACTTTTGATCCAAAAGCTATTTCGCAAAATTTACAGCGAAGTGGCGCGTTTGTTCCTGGCATTCGTCCAGGGAACCCAACTTCAGATTTTTTAACAAAAATAGTAACGCGCATAACCCTTGTAGGTGCCATTTTTTTGGGACTTATTGCAATATTGCCAATTATAGTACAGGGGGCCACTGGCATTACATCTCTTACTGTTGGTGGCACAGCGCTTTTGATTGTCGTGTCGGTAGTCATAGAGACAGCAAAACAAGTGGAAGGCCAGCTTTCATTGCGCGCTTATGAGTAAAAAATATTTAGAGGTCGGACACCCTATGGGGTGTCCGAC
>CAYIWH010000028.1:0-11242 GCA_964367075.1 uncultured Candidatus Saccharibacteria bacterium
CCGGGGTGGGACTCGAACCCACATGAGCTTACGCTCACAACATTTTAAGTGTTGCGTGTATACCATTCCACCACCTAGGCTGGAGGCGCCGGTGGGAATTGAACCCACGTATAAGGATTTTGCAGATCCTTGCCTTACCACTTGGCTACGGCGCCATGTATTGTTTTCTTAAAATTTCTTTTTGCTGGCCAGTTTTTAAAAACATTTCTCTTTGAAATGCATCGCTTCTCATGTTATATTCTTCGGTTCGCATTAATATCCACGGCCTATATCCCTTTGTAGATTTTACTTTTCCTTGATTATGCAACAAGAATCGTTGTTGGACATCTTTAGTACTACCAACATAAATATCTCCGTTTTGTTCACTCCTCAAGATATAAATATAATACATCATAAACTGAATTTTGTCCCGACTCAATGAGCCTTACCACTTGTCCCCCTTCGGGGGATCTACCGTAGGTATGAGCTACGGCGCCACAGACATTATTTATTTTCACTGTTTTCTAGCAATTTTTCAAGCCGCACTCGCGCGGCTTGCTCGGTATCCAAAACAAAAACAAGAAATGGTATTTTTCTTCTTTTCAACATCCCAGCCAAATGCGCTCGTGTTGCCCCCTCATACATTTTCAATGATTTTGTTATTTCCGCGGAATATTTTTCTGGATACACGGAAATAAACACTTCGGCACGCTCTCCTGATTGATTGGGCACAACATTGGTCACAGAAAAAAATATTCCTTCTTGTCGAGACACTTCGCGATCAAGAAAAATTGCAATCTCTTTTTTCATAAATGAAATAAACCGTTCGTCGCGATGATTCATATTATAATGATCGCTTGATTGTTTCTTCTTCAAAAACATCTAGTATATCATTTTCTGTGATAGTAATTGAGGAATTGGTAAACGCGCCGAATTCTTGAGTTTCTTCCACTTCAGGAATAGAAAGTTTCCCGCTCTGCAAATTTTCAACGCGCCCATCGCCTATTATATTGTTCCTGCGTAGCACTTCAAATCGCGAATCACGCTTAATTTTACCTTCAATTACCTTTCCTCCAACAACCTGTGCTTTGGCTTCTCCTTTAAAAATTTTTGCAATTTTCGCGCGCCCAATATGCGTTCTTTTTACTTCTGGCGGTAAAAGCTCTTCTATTCTTTTTTTCAAATAATCCGCGACCTCATAAATAATATCAAACCGAATAAGCTCTACTTTAGATTTTTTGGCAAGCTCCAAAATGCCAGATTTTATTGCTACGCGAAACGCCACGATAATAGGATGTTCCGCGCTTGATGCAAGCGCGATATCATCTTTTGTTACGTCTCCCGATTCAATGCGTAAAATCTTGATTGTAAATCCATGAGCTTGCAATTTTTTAATTTCATGCATAAGCGCTTCTCCGGAGCCCTCTGTATCGCTTTTTATAATAATTGCTATGGAAACCGATGGTTCAACATTTGTGTCTTCTTGTTGTGCATCTTCTTGCAATGATTTTTTGACATTATTTTTTTTTGAGTTATTTAGAGAAGCCGTGGCTTGCTCTTTAGTATATCTTTGATAGTCAAGAGCTTCTTTTTGCGAAAAAAACGTCCGAAATGGAGCGCCAACCGGCGGCAATGTATCAAATCCAACAATTACCGCCGGCGAAGCGCTTAATATGCTATCCAGGGACTTGCCGTTAGAGTTTTCCATAATGCGCGTTTTTGTCATCGTTGAGCCAGCCACAATATATTCATTTTTTTTCAATATGCCGTCTATTAAAAGCAATGTGGAGGTAATTCCTCTTTTTGGGTCAAGATGTGATTCAATGACTACGCCAGACGCAAATGCGCCAGGATCATATTTTAAATCTTCTAATTCAGCGAGGAGCAGTATTGTTTCAAGAAGCTGATCAAGCCCAACATTTGATTTGGCAGATATTTCCACCACTGGAACTGTACCTCCGCGTCCTTCCAAAAAAACCTCATCATGAGCAAGATCGTTTTTGACTCTTTCTACATCAGCCGCGGGCTTATCGATTTTATTGATAGCCACGCAATACGGAGTACCCGAACTTTTAATTACGTTTAACGCTTCTTTTGTTTGAGGTTTTACTCCATCGTCAGCGGCCACCACAAGTATCGCGATATCGGCGACTTTAACTCCGCGAGAACGCATTTTTCCGAATGCTTCGTGGCCAGGAGTATCAATAAAAGTAATCTTTTTTCCTTCGTGCTCTACTTCATACGCGCCAATGTGTTGAGTAATACCTCCGGCTTCTTTTGCGGCAATTTCGGATTTACGAATCGCGTCCAAAAGCGTAGTCTTACCATGATCAATATGTCCCATTACCACCACAATAGGCGGCCGAGGTTGTAAATTTTTGTTTTCTGTTTTCATCTTGCATTTTGAATTGCTTGTTTTTCTTCGTCTGATAATTGATATTTTGACGTCCCTTTTTCAATTGGTTTCGAATATACTCTATTCATTTCTCTACCATATAAAGATGAGAGTACAATGCCATCGTTTTGTTCATTTAAAAGCGCTAACGCAAAACTCTGATCTCCTCCAGCGTCAGAAAATGGATTATAACGCACTAAACCGATTTTTTGGATATTTTTTGGAAGCTCCGATTCAATAACACCAACGCGCGATAAAAGATCTTTGTGTTCTTTATCCAAAGAATCCTGCAAGAAACGTACTACGCGTATAGCTTCATCCAAATCACCTGATGACCCGTGAAAAATTGTCTGCCATTTTTTATGTAAAATAATAATCCAAACAAGCAGTCCAAAAGTTACTACAACAAGTCCAATAAAAAAATAAGCAATATTTTGAGTTAAAAAAATAAGCGCGCTGTTCATGGTGTTTAGATTACCACAATGCGTTTAAAAAAACAATTATTATTTTCTGGTTATTTTTTATTATTAAATTTTAAATAGAAAACACTGTGTGCTGGATTCGAACCCAGGAAAGGCGGAGGGTGGAGGATTCGAACCTCCGGTACTCTTGCGAATACTCTGGTTTTCAAGACCAGTGCCTTCAACCGCTCAGCCAACCCTCCGCCTTTCCAAGGTTATTTTTTTCATATACATGCGGAAGCGGGAGAATTCGGTCACGGATATCCGCCTGCTGGCGGATTCCGCTACCCCATCTCGCGCCGTCGCGCTCCGACTTTCGAATCCTCCCAATTATATTAATGTCAATTTTTAATGTTCATTACAGAACATAAAAATTTACCATTTTGGCGGAAGCGGGAGGATTCGAACCTCCGATGCCGTTTCCAGCATACCGCTTTTCGAGAGCGGCCCATTCAACCACTCTGGCACGCTTCCAATACGCCACCTGTGCACCCAGTAGGCCTCGAACCTACAACCTTGTCCTTAAGAGGGACCTGCTCTGCCAATTGAGCTATGGGTGCGTTAATTTTAAAATAATATCGTATTTTGGCTAAAAAATCAAAACATATTATAGAAATAATTTATTAAAAATGTTACTATAAAATATGGATAAAAAAGAGGATAATCAAAAGTTGGATTCATCACAATACAAAACTGGAAAAATATTACTTTCATGGATAGCTCCAGAATACGAATACTATGAAAAAACTACGGATTGGTATTGGTGGGTCAGTCTTTTTGCAATAATACTATTTGTGACAGCAATTTGGCAAAAATCATTTCTTTTTAGTGTGTTGGTTCTTATTGGTTGGATTACTATTATTCTCTATGCGGCGCGGAAACCATTGTTGGTTAAATGCGCCTTAGCAGAACGAGGCGTCATCGTCGGTGATAAGTTATATTTTTGGCAAGACCTTAAATCATTTTGGATTTTTTACAATCCTCCTGTGCGCAAAGACCTTGTGATTACTTCAAAGCGATCAATTATGCCACCATTAAATATTCATTTGGGAAGCGAGGATCCTATGAAAATTCGAGAACTTATGATAAAATTTATTCCTGAAATAGAACAAGATGAATCCCTTATTGATAGTTTGGCTCGTCTTGCTCGATTTTAACAATAAAAGGCCATCGTCGTTTCCTTCTGCGCTTCGTATCCGAGCTTCGGACGGACAAGCCAACAAATTTGTTTAATTAGCTTGCCCTGCGAAGCTCTGGTATGATCCAGAGCGAAGTAGGGCCCTCGTCGTTCAACGGATAGGACGCAAGATTGCGGATCTTGCGATAGAGGTTCGACTCCTCTCGAGGGCAAAAAATAATTTAACAACAGCTCGGATAAAATATGGAACTATCAATACCTCTGGAAAAAATTTTTCGGTTGATGCCAAAACAAAAAAAGGCACTGCAAAAACTAGGACTACTCACAGTAGAAAATCTCTTAAATCATCTTCCATATCGCTATGAAAATCCTGCGGATTTTAAATATATCAATGATTTAGTTTCCGGAGAAAATGCGCGCATTTGGGGCAAAGTAGCCAAGATTGATTATAAAAAAACGTGGAAGAAAAAGATAAATATCGCCTATGCAACAATTGAGGACCAAACAGGCAAGATAAAAGCTGTGTGGTTTCGCCAGCCATATATCGCAAAAATGCTTCAAGAAGGCTCACACGCAATCTTTTCCGGAAAAGTGGGCGTCCGCAAGGGCTCTCTCTACATAGCAAATCCAACATACGAACTTATTCCAGTAAATATAATCCCGAATTTTTCTAAAACCCCAGACATGCGCCTTGTACCTTTGTATCCATCGTCAACTGGAATAAGCTCTTTGTGGATGCAAAAATCAATACACAAAATTCTTGCGCAAGGAATCATGGTTTCAGAATTTTTGCCAAAAAAAATTTTAGAACAATATCATCTGCCTGATCTCAATACGTCTATTCGCATTGTGCATATGCCAAAAACAGCTTCGCACGCGGAAGTGGCAAAAAAACGTTTCGCATTTGAAAATGTTTTTTTGGTACAGCTTGAACGAATGATCCAAAAAGAAGAAATCAAAAAATGCAAAACAAGCGGTATGCAAAATATAGAATCACTAGCACAAGAATTTGAACGCCTTTTGTCATTTCCTCTAACAAAAGCTCAAAAAAGAGCGATAGAAGATATTATGCGCGACTTTCAATCTGGCTCGCCAATGAATAGGCTTCTTGAGGGAGATGTTGGCTCCGGTAAAACTGCCGTTGCGGCATGCGCCGCCTACATTGTAGCAAAAAACAGATTGCAGGCAGCATATATGGCGCCAACAGAAATTCTAGCGCGTCAGCATTTTGACGGATTTTGCAAACTTTTTGGCCACAGCGGCATTAAAATAGGACTGCTCACATCATCTCTTACTGAAAAATTTCCTTCAAAAGTAAATCCGCATGGCTCCACACACATATCACGCGCGCAACTCCTAAAGTGGGCAAAAGAAGGAGAATTTCAAATATTGATAGGAACGCACGCAGTCATTCAAAAAAAGGTTGTGTTCAAAAATCTAGCACTCGCGATGGTAGACGAACAACATCGCTTTGGAGTTTTTCAAAGATCAAAATTGAGAAAAAAAGAAAACATTGAACCGCACTTTTTGAGTATGTCAGCCACACCAATCCCCCGCACTTTGGCGCTCGCCATATACGCGGACCTCGACCTATCTGTGATTGATGAACTACCTCCTGGACGCAAATATATTGAGACAAAACTCGTCCGACACCATGATAGAAACGAAATCTACAAATTCATCAGAGAAAAAATTGTTGCTGGAGAACAAGCGTTTGTTATCTGTCCAAGAATATCCAAACCAGATGAAAAAGATACAACAAAATTGGAAATGAAATCGGTAAAAGAAGAATATAAAAAATTAAAAGAGAGTATCTTTCCTGATTTTAATATTTCTATGATACACGGCAAGCTGGCCACAAAAGAAAAAGAATCAGTAATGCGAGATTTTAAAGATGGAAAATCTCAAATACTGGTTTCCACATCAGTCGTGGAAGTCGGCGTGGACATCCCAAATGCGACAATTATGATAATAGAAGGGGCCGACAGATTCGGATTAGCACAATTGCATCAATTTCGAGGCAGAGTAGGTAGAGGAGAAAAACAATCATATTGTTTTTTGTTTCCACAAAAATATTCTGCGAATATTTTTCGGCGCCTAAAGGCGCTCACAGAAGCAAAGAGTGGATTTGAACTTGCCGAATATGATTTGCAATTTCGCGGAGCGGGAGAGCTTTCCGGCAAAAGCCAATCTGGTATTTCTGATATTGGGATGGAGGCGCTTCAAAATTTAAAAATGGTAGAAGCTGCTCGCTTTGAGGCCAAAAATATTATAGAATCTAAATCAATTGAAAAATATCCGCTTCTAAAGCAAAAAATAAGCGGACTCCAATCCGAACCAGTACATTTTGAGTAAATTTCCACACCCTACTGGGCGGATTTTCCACTCTCGCAAAACATAAAATCATTTATGTTTTGCTCACGGATTTTGGATTGCGCCCTTTGGGCGTAATCCAAAATCCCATATATTTGCCGAGCATAAGGCGCGTGTGTGCGTCGATTGCGGGAAAAGAACCAAAAAAGATAATAGTAAAAGGAACTAAAACCCATTGTAATATCATACTCAATGTTTTTCGTTTTGGATAACGAGGTGGACGAGGAGGCAGCAATTTCATTGAAATAATTGCAGAGGTCACAAGACCAACCATCGCAAATGTCATAATAGTACGCGTCACATATGGCAAATTGTACGCAAGCACAGATTCATTAAATTTTCGCCCACCAATCATCACAGGCAACCACCCAAGCGCAAATATCATAAGAGCATTAGTTGACCACGACCAATATCCCTCCAACATATTAAATAAATAATATAATTTTGTGCGCATAGAAATCTTTTTAGTTTTTGAAAATCCAAAAGCGACATAAGGAAAATTTTCCGCTCCCCACGCCCAACGCCTTTGTTGTTTGTAGACATTCTTTGCGGTTTGCAAAAATGTATCAGCAACATTTGCATCCATATATACAGGATATGAAAGTGGTATCGATTCATAGTCGCCATTATAATATAAAAACGCGTTCCAAAAAATTCTAGAATCTTCTGAAACCATATTTTTTTGCCAATAGTTCAAATCCAAAATAGTCTTAAAACTCATAGAGTGCGAAGAAAAAGTTGTAAGACGTTCGGGGCGCTCCTGTTGCATCATCTGCCAGAATGTTCCTGATGTCGCGACCACCCTCGAGAGAGCTGGGGCCTCCCAAATATTATTGTTGTAAATTGGCACAGGCTGAAAAGATGTTCTTTGTGGATTTTTTGCTGTCAAAAAATGCCATGCTACAATATCAAAATACTGTGGCAATACGCGAGTATCAATGTCAAAAGACGATACAATAATATTTTCGTACGGGATTTTTTTTTCATCAATAATTAGTATCTTTGCTTCTCTGGACGCCCAAGATTCATTGGCCCCTTTGCCTGGTATTTCCCCTGGCATATTAGTCGGATGCTCTGTAATTAATAAGTTTGGGAGTTGCATGGAAAATTCACTGCGAATTTTATCTACAATATCTTTGCCATGTTCTCTATAGCGTGCTTCGTACGACAACACGACAATCATACGATCTTTTGGCCAATCACTATTGACAATTGATAAAACGGAATCTCTAACAACACCGTAAGATTCTTTGGACATTGGCAAAACAACCAAATGCCATAAATGTTCCCATTTCAAGCGATTCAAAAGCTCTGTCCAATCGGTATTCATATGCGCGCGCATTCTTTTTAAGTTTGCGCGCAAATGAAAGGAAAGAAAAATCGTTTTTACCAGCCAATAAATATCGAATAAAATTATAAAAAACGATGCCCACACCGGAATAAAATAAGAAACACCAAATATGCCGACAAGTGTAACCCACGCAAAAAAACCAGGAATCATTTCAAATGCCCTATATATTGTGCGGTCTTTGCCAGTTAAATCTTGCGAAAAAGCTACTTTTAAATAAGACTTGTTTTCCATAATATTTTAAAAAATAAAAAGAATCCCACAATTTATTTCGTGGGATAGTATTAAATTTTTACTGAATAACTGTTTTTTCATCTGCATGAATATGGTCTAAAATATTTATTCCGCGCCTTGTGAGCAAATCAATTGCTCTTTGATTAGACATACAAGCACGCTGACAATCTTCAATCAATGTGCTTATTTTTGGTTGTCTGATATATTCATCCCGTATATCACAAAGTATTAACACATAAGAAATGATATTTAAAGAAAACTCTTTGAACACGGAAGCGAAAAAATGTTGCTCCCCTCTGCCATTATAAACGAATTGATAAAATGTTTGTGCAAGCTTAAGATCACCGTCTGTATGCGCGCCGCGTTTAAAAATTCCAGCCCTGATAAGCTACTCATAGCCTGACCTCATAATAAGAAACTCTATTCATTACTATATCCAATATAATACAAAAAAGAAAGGGCTCTCAATTGAGAGCCGTGATAATCTGTTTTTATAATTTATCTATCGTTACTTTGGTGTCATTGGTGTCGTAACGCAAAAGAACTTTCTTTGAACTCATAATAGTCTTCAACATTACATTTCTTCCCCACAACGTATAAATATGTTGCAATGTTTTTTTAGCAAATGAGAGCTCCAGATCGCGCCCTTCGTGCTCATGCGCCAAAAGCAAAGTTCTATTTCCTTCAGCGTCAGCGTCATATATCTTGATCACTGGAACCAAATTCATACCAATTCCCGCAATAAGCGTTGCTTTCACTTGTTTCCAATTGTCCTTATCACTCACAGCCTCCACAACAAGATTGTCTTCTTTTGGCGCATACGCAAACATATCCAGTTCCCGCATTAAGTTTTCGGTCAAATGTCTGCGTAAAAAAGAAACATCGCGATCTGTTTCTCGCGTTTGAAACAGCATTTCAATTCCTGTCGGATGAGACGCGCCCAATTCTTCAGCTTCTTCTGGGGTTGGATCATTATAGCGCCTACAAATATCTTCCCAAATCTTAAAACCAAGATGATATGGATTAAGTCCGCCGTGATGAGGGCGTACCACTTGATTATGTCGAACAAGAAATTCAAGATATAGTTCCTGTGGCAAATCAAGACTATCAAGAATTTTCTTGTGCCAATAACTTGCCCAACCCTCATTCATAATCTTAGTCTCAATCTGAGGAATAAAATATTGCGCCTCTTCATGAACAATTCTCATTATGTTCTTTTGCCATTCATGCAAATGAGGATTATGTTCTGCAATAAATAACAATAAATCATCGTCCGGCACTATTGGAATCTTCTGACAAGCTAAAAGAAATCCTTCATTATTTGATTCCCTTCTTTTTTCCAAAATAGGATGACTGCTAGCTTTAGGGAAATACTGTTCGTGTAAATCTGCAATTTGTTCTTCGCGAGTTTGTTTTTTGATGGCAAGATTGCGCCTACATTGCAATGATAGAGCGTGAGCGGCATCCAATATTGACTCTACTTTTTTCATACCAATGCTTGGATCTTCAATATATCCTCTGATGATTTTGGCGTGTGCCATAGATCTACTAATGGTATGCGAAGCCTCTGTAGTTTTAAATGTAAAATTATTATTAAAGAAGTCGTTGTGCCCATACACGTGCGCCATTGTCAAGATTTGCAACAATAGCGTGTTGTCGCGCATAAGATATGCAAGCGCTGGATTTGAATTAATAACCATTTCATAAGGCAATCCGTTGACGCCATAATCATACAGTGTCTTCAATTTTTCATATGCTTTACCATACGACCAATGTGGATAGTGCGATGGCATACCGGAATATGCCATATATCCTAGCATTTGGTCATGATTGCAAATCTCAAACTCTTGAGGATAACAATTGAGTCCAAACGCGCGTACTTTTTCAAGAATCTTTTCATCCCACATTTCTAAATCTATCGTAGTCCACTCGTTCATAGATCACCTCCTTTGGCATCGAGAAACTCCTTGAACGCAGGGAACAAATCTTCCTTTTGTTTAATCAAAATAGTGCGAAATCTTTTTGGATCCATGTGTTCGCCAAAAAACTTTAACATAGAACCTCCAGTATAATAACTGTCACTCATCGGCTTGATTTCACCATAACCAAATCGGTTACAAATCTCTACCAACTGTTTCGCCGCAACAAGCGCGGTGGCATTGTCCGAATCAAAATTGTCGCCATCCGAACAATGAAACGCATACACATTCCATAGGGTTGGATCATATCTGTCTTTAATGACACTGAGCGCTTTTTGGTATCCAGAAGAAATAAATGTTCCGCCGGATTCACCTTTGTGAAAAAATTCTTCTTCAGTCACTTCGCGCGCCTCTGTATGATGCGCGATAAATACCAGTTCCACACTGCGATACTTGGTTACCACAAACTGATACAATAAAAAGAAAAAACAGCGCGCAAGATACTTTTTCATCGTGTCCATCGAACCAGATGTGTCCATTATACAAATCACCACTGCGTTGGATTCTTCTTTGGTATCAACAACAATGTGTTTAAATTTTAAATCATTTTCATGAAAAGGAATACGCAACTTATACAAATTTACATTGCCTTCTACAGTAATATAATGTTGTTGTTCGGTTTGAGAAAGAAGATCATAGTCTGCGCGATAAATAAGCGGTTGCATCCTATTTAGTCCTTGCTGTATTGCACGCCTTTTTTTACGAATAACACTGCGACGCTTATCAAGACGAACAGGAATACCCTTGTGGCGATATCCCTTGCGCTTGGTTTGTACAACAGCTTGAATTTCTTTCAAACGCTTACGCGAAAGATCAGGCAATTCAAGGTCTTCAAACATAATATCAATAAGCTCATCAAGAGTAATTTCGGTTTCGTAATAATCAACTCCGGGTTTATCGCCAGCCTTATCTGGTAAACCTTGCCCGTCTTGTGTTTTTCCTACAATTTGACCCTGTTGGGTATTTCCATCTCCTGTAACGGTTCCTTTTTGATTTTTTCCGTACACAAAGCGATATTCTTTAATTCCGCGAATTGGGACCTTAACAATTGTGCCTCTATCTCGCCCAATAATAGACTCTTCAGAAATAATATCCGCGATATTGTCACGAATTGACGCGCGAACCTTTTGACGATGCCTCAATCTATCGCCTGCCGCGCGATCGCTACGATCGGCGTCAGAAGGACTATAATTCCTTATTGTCCCCATAGCCTTCTCCTTTCCTGTTTTCAAAGAATAAATTCAAGTTAGTAGTATCATAAAGAAAGCCCCAACGCAAGTTGGTGTACTAGACGGGTACATCGGTAACACTTTGGCAGTTTTCTGATAGAACTCC
>CAYIWH010000029.1:0-10660 GCA_964367075.1 uncultured Candidatus Saccharibacteria bacterium
TTTTATATGGTAATTAGAATGCGGCATACGCCATCTCATACAAAAAATAGGAGATCACATCACGCGCTAAAAGACATTGTGTTAATAAAATGCGAGAAATGTGGAACAGACAAAATACCACACCGCTTATGTACAAATTGCGGTTTTTATCGCAAAAATGAAATAATTGATGTACTCAAAAAACTTACAAAAAAACAAAGAAAACAAAAACAAACTGAACTCGAGAAAAAAAATAGTCATTAAAAGCATCTTGACAAATCTGTCATTTAGGATTATAATGTAATTAATTATCATAAGTTTAAAACAGTTCATTAAATGGCAAATAGACACCTTTCACGATCTATCGCTATGCAATCCCTTTTTGAGTGGGATTTTTTTGGTGGCAAAATAAAAGATATCAACAAAATTATTAAGCGCAATTTAGATGAATTTGCTCCGGGTATTTTCAATGATGAGTTTGGAGAACAATTAGTGAAAGGTGTTTTAGAGCGTCAAGCAGAGATTGATGATATTATAGCCAAAGCGGCTCCAGAATGGCCAATTGCTCAAATTGCTCCTGTGGACCGCAATGTTTTGCGTGTCGGCTTGTATGAATTGCTGTTTGGCAACAGAACAGAGGTTCCTCCAAAAGTAGCAATTAATGAGGCAATTGAATTGGCAAAATCATTTGGTGGTGATTCATCAGGCAGATTTGTCAACGGAGTTTTGGGGACTATTTATCGCGAATTAGGAGAGCCCGGGAAAGATGATTCATCAAAAAAATATTCCGCGCTTGATTTGGATAAATTACCGAAAGAAGAACTCGGTGGTGCTATTGTTTTTCGCACAGAAAATAAAAAAATATTTATTGCGCTTGTTCACGATGTTTTTGGATATTGGACATTTTCCAAAGGGCACCTAGAGGCTGATGAAAATATTGAAACCGGAACTGTTAGAGAATTGAAGGAAGAATTAGGATTGAAAAATATAAATCTTGTTAAAAAGATTGGTGACAATGAATATATTGCGTCTGATCCGGAAACCGGCCCTACGCGCAGACATGTTAATTATTTTATAGCCGAAACAAAAGAAACAGAGCTTAAGCTCGAAAGTTCTGGCGGACTTGATAATGTGGGATGGTTTTTGACTGACGAAGTAGAGAATTTAAAAATGTATGATGATATCAAACCGATTTTGGTAAATGCAATTTCAGAAATTAAATTTTATATAAAATCTCACTAACTAAATGAATCTCGAAGATTTAGAAAAAATATTGGGAATTTCTTTTCATAATCAAGGCTTGTTGAAGTCTGCTTTGACGCACAGATCATATATCAATGAGAATCCAAGCTGGGAATTTGAACACAATGAACGTTTGGAGTTTTTGGGAGACGCTGTATTGGAATTGGTGATTACAGAATATTTGTATCAAAAATATCCAGATAAACCAGAGGGAGAATTAACGAGTTTGCGCGCATCTCTTGTCAATGCAAATATGCTGGGAGATGTGGGGGTTGATTTAAATTTTAATAAATTTGTGCTTTTATCTCGCGGAGAAGCAAAAGATGTAGGCAGGGCGCGCCAATATATTTTAGCAAATACCTTTGAAGCAATTGTAGGAGCTATGTATTTGGACAGCGGTTATGAACCTGTGAAGGATTTTATATTACGTGTGCTTACGCCGAAGATACAGGAAATTTTGGATAAAAAATTATACCGCGATGCCAAAAGTCTTTTTCAAGAAGAAGCGCAAGAGAGAGTTAGTATTACTCCGACATACGAAGTGCAGAAAGAGTGGGGGCCTGACCACGACAAGCATTTTATTGTAGGGGCATATTTAAAAAAAGATCTTATTGCTGAAGGAGAGGGTTCGTCTAAACAGGAGGCTCAACAGCAAGCGGCCGAAGCCGCGCTCAAAGCAAAAGGTTGGGGATAAAAACTGACAAGCCGAGCTTGTCAGTTTAGTCTAATAAAAAAAGACCGTCTCTGGTGGAGACGGCGCGTTTGTTTTTAGCGAAGAGGAACAACTCCACTCATTGCTTGGGCAAATGTTTCTTCATCAGAACCTTGTGGTTCCGGAATATTTTCTGGCTCAACGTATTCCGGCCTTTCTGACAAAATATACTGTTGTTCATTTGCAAAACGAGTAAACAAGTGCTCAATGGCCGATTGGTATTCTGTATGACCATTAGCCGTCATCTTGAGCAATGCACACAACAAAATATACCCGTGTTTAGGATGAAAGTTATGTCGTTCAAGCTTAGAAATTGGCATATAAAATGGAGGAAAGTTCTCATCTTTCACACCGGTTTCTCGTAATGCTGGAAACCCATTTTGATCCACAGCTCTCATTTGTTCCTTGCTTACAGCGTTCACCCATAACGCCCAATTTTCATACTGATGATTACCTGGTTTCAACTCAAAGTCATCTGTATAAAAAACGCCAATACATTCAAAAAGGTCATGGATTATTCTTACACCATCTACTTCTTCTGTTTCCTCTGCCAACAAGCCAGACTCTTCTACTAATTCTCTGGTTGCCGCATAAGCAGGGTAGCTTAATGGATATTTTTGAAATTCATGTGGTTCAATTTTACCACCAGTAAGCTCGAGCCTATCTTTCTTAATGGAATCTAGAGACAGCTCAAAATGTTTTTCTTGTTCTTTACCGATCCAGTCCCTTAGCAAGACATAATAGCGTCTGCTACGAAAAAATTTTGATCTCTCATTGAGATTTTTGCGCGCCCAAATTTTTTGATATCGCGCTAGCAAGTCTCGCACTTCCTGTGGCAAATCGCGCATACGTTCGCACAGGTATTGAATAATTGCGGCCTCTGTCTTTTTTCCTTTGCTAACCAAAACATAAAAAGGGCTCGGCATATAAATGATTATACTCATGCCTTTTTGGGTCATTTTCCCTTCCTTTCCTTTCGAAGAACTTTATCTACTTCTAGCATATTTTATAAAATAAGTCAAACTTTGTCGCTTGTCGACGAGATTAAACCTAGATTTTTATTAAATCTGATGCTATTATAATTGGTATTATGCTTTTAAAACGACTCGAAATTTCTGGTTTTAAATCATTTGCGAAGACATCAACACTTGAATTTCCAGTAGCCATTTCTGCAATTGTAGGGCCAAATGGTTCTGGCAAATCAAATGTAGCGGATTCTATACGATGGGTATTGGGCGAACAATCAATGAAAAGCTTGCGTGGGAAGAAAGGCGAAGATTTAATTTTTGGAGGAGGCGGTAGTGGTACGCCGTCCTCTCCGCAAGTTTCGCGCATGGGCAAAGCTTCAGTATCGCTTGTTTTTGATAATTTACACAAAATATTTCCATACGAATTTGATGAAGTAATAATTTCTCGGCGCGTATATCGCGATGGAGCAAATGAATACTTGTTAAATAATTCTCAAGCACGCCTAAAAGACGTGGTAGAGCTTCTGTCCAAAGTTGGATTAGGAGCGTCTCAACATCATATTATCGGTCAAGGTGATGCGGACCGGATATTATATGCGTCTTCTCTAGAAAGAAAATCTATGATAGAAGAGGCCCTGGGACTAAAAATTTTTGAATTAAAAAAACATGAGGCGGAGAGAAAATTATCTCAAACAGAGGAAAATATAAAAAATATTGAATCATTGAGAAGAGAATTAAAGCCCCATTTGAAATATTTGGAAGATCAGGCAAAAAAATCTCAAAATGTCACGCGTCTCAAAGACGAGCTTTTGGCGCTAACCGCGGAATATATTGCGCAACAGACAAAAACTCTTGATGTTGAGTCAAAGCGAATTGACGACGCAATGTTGCCACTTAAGAATAATGTTAAAGAACTAGAAACAGAAGTATTCAAAAGCGAAAATTCTTTTAATAAAGACACAGGAGCCGAATCTTTTTTTGGGGAATTACGAAAATTAGATACTGCTCACGGCATACTACAAGGGCGAAGACGCGACCTTGAACGGCAACTCGGTCGCATGGAAGCAGAGGCGCGTCAAGGAGTAAAAAGTCCTGAAGGATTATCATCACAAAAAGTAAAATCAATTATTGAAGATACAATTGCGGATTTGGAATTTGCAAATCGCGCGCGTACAATTTCTGAAGTTAGAGAAGTTATATTAGCCTTAATTGAAAGCTTGAGAGAGTCACTCAACGAGTTATCGGAAGCGGCAGAACCATCTGTTATAAAAAACAATGATGTTGAGTTGACAAAAATTCGTACGGCAATTGTTGAAATTGAAACAGAAGAAAAAAAGATTTTAGATTCCAAGCGACAAATTGAGGAAGAATATCAAACCAAAAGTAAAATTTCCCAGCAAGCAAACGCGCTCTATAGATTAAAAACCGATGAATTAGCGACTGTGCGTGATAAATTGCGCATGTTGGAGTATCAAAAAGAATCGCTAGAATCTCGCAAGAATGAATTTAAGATTGATTTTGGAGAATGGATTTCTCGGATAGAAACAAATACCTCGTGTGAGATGTTTTTATCTCAACTGGAACATGATACAGCAAGAAAAAAAATTGAGCGCCTGCGTATTCGTATTGAAGAAGCGGGAGGAGTTGATGAAAATGTTCTTTCTGAATTTGAAGAAACTCAAAAGCGTGATGAATTTTTAGAGCGCGAGTTAAAAGACCTGGAACACGCAAAAACACAAGTGTCAGAAATGTTTGAAGAGTTGGAAAAACGAATTGAAAAAGATTTTAACGACGGACTCTCAAAAATAAATATTCTTTTTGGAAAATTTTTTCAAGAAATTTTTGGCGGTGGCAAAGCAGAGATTAAGTTGGTAAAACCAGAGAAGAATCCAGCACAAAACCAGGATGACATTGATGGCGTTACATCATTTGATGAAGTTGATTTTGTTCCAGAGGAGCAGGAACCAGGCATAGATATTATTGTTGATATTCCACGAAAACGTATTAAGTCGCTTGCGATGCTTTCTGGTGGAGAGAGAGCATTGACATCAATAGCACTTTTGTTCGCGATGGCTACAGCAAACCCCCCGCCATTTTTAGTGCTTGACGAGACTGACGCCGCGCTTGATGAAGTAAATTCTAGTCGTTATGGATCAATGTTGCAGGCTCTTTCTAAAAAAACACAATTGATTGTAATTACTCATAATCGTGCTACAATGAAAGTCGCTTCTGTGCTTTATGGAGTTACTATGGGTGGTGATGGCATTTCTAAATTGCTTTCCATTAAATTTGAAGACGCCGAAGGTGTCTTGGCAAAAAAATAATAAAAGCCTCTACAATAATGGAGGCTATTTTTGAATACACTATTTTTAAGATTTACTCTATTTTTATCCAATAAAAATAACTGGGGTCTTCTTGTCCAAAGTCTTTTTCAACTTTTGCATCAGCATCACAAAAAAAATGATCTCCTGAAAATTGTGTTTTTCTTACCCAGATAGCTGGCTCATCACATTTGTCACAAGTTGTTTTTGTATTTTTCCAAGAATAACAATCGCAATCCAGATTATCATCATCAATAAAATGTCGTGGAAACTCATTATGTACATGACAATCATTTGCGATTAAATTTGGAAAACCGGCACACTGACAATCTTGCGGATAATGCTTTTTAAGTGCTTTTATTCTTTCAACTTCTTCAACAAGCTTTCCAGATATATTATCCCAACGAATTACTGTGACAGGAGAATCCATCCTTAAGATTGGATAAAATTTTCTCAAGCCATGCAATATTGAGGCTTGGTCATCAAAGCCGTCTTGTTTCCATTCTTTTTCGGTAACTTTCCAAAGTTTAGTATGCTCAACGCTTACAATATCTGCCATTACTGCAAATGGCTCAAAATGACAACATAACATAATTTTACCGCCTACTTTGTAATCACGATGCCCTTCGCAAATTGATACTTTTTTAGTACCATTTAAAATCGCTTGTCGCATTTCTGTGATTGGAGCAATAAGAAGCGCGTAAAGAGGTTGTTTCATGATGACCTCCGCTGTCATGCGAACGAACTCTAATCAATAGAGTAAGGTAAAATGTAAAAATAGTCAAACACTTGGCGGTGAAACCGCCAAGTGATAATTTAGCTTAAATCTTTTTTCTTTTCATCAAACTCTTTTTTGTCAATATCGCCTTTTGCGTATCTCTCTTTTAGAATTTCTAGAGCTTTTGACGCGTGTTCTTTGTATTCAATATTGAGAGGCTTTCCAGACGCCCATCGCATAAGCGCTATAATTCCAAAAATTACGGCGGCCCAAAATGCCACCATCAGAATCATACCAATAAACATAAACGACCCAAACCCATTGTACCCGTATCCATAGTATCCCATCATAATATTTATACTAGTTAATAATAGTTTATTATAACACACGCACTATATTTCCTACAATAACACCAACAAGAATGGCAATTCCGCCTATTGCGCTCATTTGTATTCCGTAATGCAATGGTCGGAGATTTGATATTTTTGCGCGCAATACTCCCAATAAAAATAACGATATAAGCGAAAGACAAATAGATATCCAAAATGCTACTGATATATTCATAACCATATAAGGAAACAACGGAATAAATCCAGAAATAAAATAAGAAACAAACATAATAATACCACTCAATAAAGAATTTCTTGGAGACACTTCACCTTGAGATTCATACTCTTCGGCAGAATATTCTGATAAAAAGCTTCCTGCCGCCATTGATACCGCCTCAACAAATATAAGTACTATGCCCATAATAAAAATTGTTTTGCTTGAAATTTCCGCTGTCGCAACCCCAGAGAGAAGTCCAACTGTTGATACTAAACTATCCTCTACGCCGAACACAAAAGTACGCAGATAAATTGCCGAAATATGTTTTTTGTTCATCAACATACAAGTTTAATATATAATATTATAATAACACACCATTGTTTTTACCGAAAATTTTGATACTATATTACATTATTATGTCAAACAATAATAATAAAATATTCGTAGCCATGTCCGGCGGAGTGGATTCGTCTGTGGCCGCTTTGTTGTTGAAGCAAGAAGGATATGACTTGATTGGTGTACACATGATCTGCTGGGAAGGATGCGAAAATAATCAAGACAAACAGGATGCTATGCGAGTATGCGCGGAGCTTGAAATACCATTTTTGGTATGGGATTTTCGACGCGAGTACAAAAAAGAAGTTTTTAACGATATGATCAAAGCATATAAAGCCGGTAGGACTCCAAATCCGGATGTAATGTGCAACAAAAAAATTAAATTCGGTATTTTCCTAAAGCGCGCGCTTGGAGCAGGCGCCGATTTTATCGCTACAGGACATTATGTGCGACTTGCTCAAAATATTCTTAGCTCAACCCATTCGTCGCCCCAGCGTGGCTCCTCACTTAGTCCTCACCTCGCTCGGTCTGAAGAAACTTCAGACCACCATGCCCGCTCGGTTGCGGAAGGTTTCGCTCAAGAACATTTTGAGCTTCACGTGGCAAAAGATCCGAGCAAAGATCAAAGTTATTTTTTGTGGACGCTCACGCAGGAACAATTGAAATATTGTTTATTTCCAATTGGGGATTATTTGAAAAGCGAAGTGAGGGAGCTCGCGCAAAAATTTAATTTACCTACTTCAGAAAAAAAAGATTCTCAAGGGCTTTGTTTTGTAGGAAACATTAATTTTGGAAAATTTTTGCGGAGTAAGGTAGATACGAAATCCGGCAATATAATAAAAAAAGACAGAACAGTGATAGGGAAACATGATGGTGTACAATTTTATACAATCGGCCAAAGACATGGTTTGAATATTGGAGGATTTTCTCAACCTCTCTATGTGACAGAAAAAGATATACAAACAAACACAATCACAGTATCAGAAGGAGAAGATGACCCAATGCTTTTTCAATTGGAGCTCAATACGGAAAATATACATTGGATATTCTCGCCACGTCAAGAGCTGGGAGAGCCTCTCAAATGTTTAGCGCGCATCCGCTATCGTCAACCGCTACAAAAATGTTCTGTTTTCAAGGATGGACGAGTGGTTTTTTATACTCCTCAACGCGCCGTCGCTTCTGGGCAATCAATTGTTTTTTATGATAATGACATTATGCTAGGAGGTGGAATAATTGCTTGACAAAAATAATCGGTTGCGGTATGATGCTTTTCGGATTGAAAGGAAAGGCAAAATGTCGATAGGCCTAACATATAGTGAATACAAGTCAATTACATTCGTTTTAACAGAATGGAGTTCTGCCGTAAAGCGTAGATTTATTTCTGAACAGATGAAAATACGCTATTTGCTAATAAATGAACATGTTGAGGAGTGCCTTAGTAATAGAGAATTGCCTTCAAAAGAAGATCAAAAGAATGCGATTGTTGAAATTCTATATGATTTTCTTGTGGTTGAAACAATGAATGAAGTTCGCGGATTGCTTTTGGACGAAGAATTAAAGCGACTTGAGATTATTCGCACGCTTTTTGCTAAGATTCTTGCAAATACACCGACTCATGAGCGTGAGCACGTACTCGGTTCTATTTATTTGGCTCCAGCCGAATTGGTGAAAATCGGTCTTCATAAAATGTTGCAGTATCCGGAGATTGAGCTTCTTCATTATGCAGGGAAGCAAGATGGAGGAATGTTGCGAGTTATCGCGCAATATATGTGGCAACGCGATTACGGTAAGAAAGATAAAGTAACTACACACTAATCCTTTCAATAAGTGTCTCCGCGGAAATTCCGCGGAGTTTTTATATAGATTTTTCTTTTAATTTTGCTATAATGATTTAATCATGACATCCAAGGAAATTCGGCAAAAATTTCTCAATTTTTTTGAAAAACGCGAACATACTATTGTGCCATCCAGTTCTTTAGTGCCTGATGACCCATCTGTACTTTTGACGAGCGCTGGCATGCAACAATTTAAGCCATACTATACGGGGGAGATTGATCCAATGACGGCAATACACCCTACGCTTGGCAAGCCAATCGGTTCAAAAAATGTAGTATCAATACAAAAATGCTTTCGTACTTCCGATATTGATGAAGTTGGAGACGAGTCGCATCTTACATTTTTTGAAATGCTTGGTAATTTTTCTTTTGGAGGCTATTTTAAAAAAGAAGCAATTTCTTATGCACACAAATTTATCACAGAAGAACTTGGCCTTACTATTTCGTATGTAACCATATTTAATGGCCGTGATGATCTTGATATATCAAAGGATGAGGAATCTCGTGCGATTTGGAAAAGTTTGGGAATTCCCGATGAAAAGATAATAGAGCAGGGAATGGATGATGTTTTTTGGGGGCCAACCGGTAGCGAAGGGCCTTGCGGACCTACTACGGAGATTTATTGTAAAAATGCTGCTGGCAACGATATTGAGATTTGGAATATTGTTTTCAATGAATATTTTTATCCAGGAAGTCGTGAAGAATTATTTTCAGGCAAAAGCGCAAAAAAACTTGAGAAATTAAAAACCCCTGGCGTGGATACTGGAATGGGGCTTGAGCGACTTGCGATGATATCACAGAACAAGTCAAATATTTTTGAGACCGATATTTTTGCTCCGTTCCAGATATATCTGATTTCGGGCAATCTTTTTCATGGCAGTATGGGTCGCGTAATTGCTGATCACTTGCGTGCTTCAATTTTTCTTTTGTCAGACGGCGTAAGACCCTTGAACAAGGAGGCCGGATATATATTGCGACGTCTTTTGAGGAGAGTAATTGTCCAAAATAAAAAATTTGGTTTTTCTCAAGATTTAATCGAGAGAAAAATTGAAGAGGTGATAAATATATATAGTCAATTTCCAGACTATAATAATTTAAAAGAAAAAAATATATTAGACGAATTTCGTAAGGAGGAAAACAAATTTAATATTACTTTAGAAAAGGGTTTAATGGAGTTTTATAAAAAATACCCAGAGTTAAAAGCAAAAATTCAGCAAAAAGGACAGCAGTATAAGGTTCATCATATAAAGCGAATATCCGGCAAAGACGCTTTTAATTTGTATCAAACATTTGGGTTTCCCTTAGATGTCATTAAGGACTTAGCGAAAGACGGCGGGCATATTTTTGATGAAGAAGAATTTAACCAAGAATTTAAAAAACATAAGGAAATTTCGCATGCGGGCGCAGAAAAAAAATTCGGAGGACACGGACTCATTTTGGACACAGGAGAATTGAAGGCGGCAGATGATATGGAGCTTGCGGTTGTCACAAGATATCATACTGCCACGCATTTGTTACAATCAGCGCTTCGCAAAATACTCGGTGAGAATGTTCATCAGATGGGCTCGGATATTACCGCACAAAGAATGAGATTTGATTTTAATTTTGATAGAAAATTGACTGCGGAGGAAATTCAGCAAATTGAAACTACGGTTAATTTTGCAATCAAACAACATTATTCAGTTGAGATGCGCGAGATGCAATATGATGAAGCGATGGAATTGGGTGCACTTAATTATTTTCGCAACAAGTATCCGCCAACCGTGAAAGTATATTCAATTGGTAATTTCAAGGCAGACCCTCCGGAGATTGTTTCCAGAGAATTTTGTGGTGGGCCTCATGTAAAAAACACAGAAGAAATTGGCAATTTTAAAATTACTAAAGAAGAAGCAGTCGGCGCCGGTATCCGTAGAATGAGAGCGGTGATTAATTAACATTTAAAATAATTATGGAATCCCCCGATCTCCTCAAACAAAAGTACAACCTCCACAACGCTCCAGAAG
>CAYIWH010000030.1:0-10320 GCA_964367075.1 uncultured Candidatus Saccharibacteria bacterium
TGCTACCAATGCTGGCACCGCATGGGTATTACCGATGTATCTCATCTTGTTCATATGGGGTGATAGGAATTAATTTGGAGGTAGAAAGAAAAGAAATGAAGCTAGAACAACAGCATTTAGATGATGTTTGTAAAATAGGTAAAGGAGCAAAAACATGCAGCTATCTTACAGTGGGTGGAAACGGATTCGAGTGTGCTAAAGGAACTAGCATGGAAGATTATCTTATACAACGTAGACTATCTAGCTCAATGAATGCTCAAGGAGACAATTGTTCTGGACCGCCTTCGTTTACTCCAACCAACAAAGAGCCTGTTTCTCATTAAAAGAAAAGAATAATTAAGCGCACGAGCAATCGGCGCTCTTTTTTTATTTCCAAAACAAAAAACACCAGCGGTTCCACGTCCCATTAACTTGGTATACAAAGTTGTTGAAAAATAAAGCTGAAAATGTTGGTTGCGGAGGTGGGAATTGAACCCACGTCTCAAGGTTATGAGCCTTGCGAGATACCGCTTCTCTACCCCGCGATGTGATTATACATTAAATTTTGAATTTGTACAACAAATTATTTCTTTATTTTGTTTTCTAAATACAGAAAAAGATTCAATATATTTGGATTTGGACTTTGTATTTCTAAAAAATTTTTTGAGAGTATCGCGTCTTTAAATACTACTTCTTAATAAAACCTTCGATTGCTTTTAAGGCTTCGATAGGAACCATGTAAACCACGGTATTACTTTGGTCAGATGACATATCATTTATTGATTGCAGAGTCCTAAGATGCAAGGCGCCTGGAGTAGCCGCAAGCATTGCGGCAGCTTTTGCAATATTTTCTGATGCAGCAAGCTCTCCTTCGGAATTAATAATAACGGCTCTTTTTTCTCTTTCCGCTTCAGCTTGTTTCCCAATCGTTCGTTCCATTTCCGCAGGAAGACTGACATCCTTGAGTTCAACATTTTGTACTTTCAAGCCCCATGCATCAGTTTCTTGATCCACTATCTCTCGTATTCTATCTGCAATTTTATCTCGACTGGAGAGCAATTCATCGAGAGTCACTTCTCCAACAATATTTCGCATCGTGGTTTGAGCATATTGAGATATTGCATATTTAAAATCTTCCACTTCTATAACAGCTTTATTGGCGTCGCTTACTTTATAATAAATAACCGCATTAACCTTTACAGAAACATTGTCTCTAGTAATAGCATTTTGATCAGGAACATCTACGGCCTTGGTCCTAATATCCACTTTCTGGTAGTGTTGAATCACAGGCCAGACTATTCTCCAGCCCGGATCCATAATTGAAGTAAATTTGCCTAGAGTAAATTTAACGCCTCTTTCGTATTGATTTATTTGGCGAATACTTGATGCTACCAAAATAAAAAATATAATAACTATAAATATATAACCCATATAAATAAATAAATATTAACTAATAATAAACTATATTTAGATTACCAATATTATATCACACAAGCAAATATATCAAAAAGGATGCCTGTTTTTGGTACGCGCGGTCGACTTGTCCCGCACAGAGCGGGATGGGATTTCTCTTCACCCGAAAATTTCTTCGTGCCTACGGCACATGGAAATTTTCTCCCTCAGAGCCCGGGTTTCCAAAAAAGCAAAACTATTTGCTTTTTTGAAATACCCTTCAAATCCCATCTCCACAACACAACAAACAAAAAAGTGGCACGCAAGGTGCCTCTTTTTTGTTTGTGCGCGGTCGATGGGATTTGAACCCACGATCTTCCCCGTGACAGGGGGACGTGTTAACCGGGCTACACCACGACCGCATGTTTATATACTACAATGTAAATAATACTACATATTTTTGCACATAATTGCAAATAAAAAAGCACCAAAATATGGCGCTGATTGTTTATAATTTTATTAACTCCAGAGAATAAAATATCCCGGAACAGTTTTGTTTACAATGAGGGCAAATCCAATCAACTTTATACATATAAACATGTTTGCCAGTTAATCTGCGCTGCAACCATTTGATGTTGTACTCTTCGTCAGGCAGCTGAGGACCACGGATCGTAGTGACCCTACCATAAATTTTATACGTTCCGCCGTAAACGCATGTCCTCTCCTCAATCCAAGTGACACGATCTCCTTTCTTGAATATTTTATCTTCGACTGATTCTGACTCACACTTAAGCGCACTGTTCTTACTTTTGTATTTAGTCTTACAATTTTTAAATTGATACAATACAGAAGTTGTTCTCGTAACGATTTTTCTCATTGCGCGCTCCATCTAAAGAATCTAAAGAAAATCTAACATATCGTACAAAATTAATCAATATATATATAAATATATAATCCAAAAGCCGCCACGAAGGGCGGCTTTTGGTGTAATCATTTCTTTTGCAAATTTACGTATTTTCAATGTTAGAGAAAGCTTGGTTTTGGTGTGGGATATTATTGAATGTAGGACGATTAAGCTTTTTATTTTTTTTGTTGCGATCAATGATTTCTAGAAATACATAAACCACAAGTCCTGTCAGCGCTAAGCTAACAAAAAAATAAACAATTGACATAAAACGAGACACGAACCAACGACCAAGTGTAAACACTCCCGTAAACAATACAGAGGCAGACAATGAGCTTCCAGCAGGAGCTGATGTCTCCTTCTCGGATTTATCAAAGACTGAGATATTTTCTGCGAAAATTGTTGGAGTGGGTTCACTCGCAACATTTCCGGAAACCTGATTATTTGTTTTGTTCCCAAAAAGAGCTGAATTAGTTACGGGAATTTTTACTGAAATCTCAAATCGAGAAATTGAAGTGTTGACGCCATCGCTGATAGAAATTACCACTGGATGTGGCGCTTGATATGCTTGATTTTGCGAAGGCTTCCAAAGAATATAACCGGACGATTGTCCAATAGTCATGCCCTGCGGGGCTTCCATCAATTTGTATTCAAGTACGGCGCCACTAGGATTCTCTCCTAGTACTTTGTAAGCAAAATATTGGCCCGCCTCTGCCGCCTTGGGTGGGTTGAAAGACACCACGCGCGGAACAATATTTGATGATATCGCGTCTTCTTTGGAGCTTTCTTGAATCAATGACTGTATTATTTCGGCTTTTGGCAAATCTTCTTGATAAATCGAATTAAACGAAGCGTCGTCGATCTTGAACACAAGACCACTTTGAAAATCACTTCGCTTCGCGAAAAATACATCTACATTTGAAACTCCTTCCTTTAAATTAACCATCAAAGACATCCCTCCGTATTGATCATTTGGAGTTACAGAAATAATCCGAACACCATTGATAAATAGCTGGGAAGCTTCGTGCGAACTTAAAGTGACACGATAATCGCCGTCCTTTGAGACAACGACAGACCCCGACCAATGCGCGGCAAAATATTTCGGCTCACCGGGCAATGAATCAAAATCCGGAAATCTGCGTTCATCGGTTTGAGGCAAATCAAACATTGAAATCATATCTATTGTTTCAAGTATCATTTTGTCTTGAGACAAAAGCCTTGAATCTGATGGCGCAAGATTTGCGATGTCATTTGTTACCACGGGAATGCTATAATATTTTGCGGACAGACTTTTGGAAATTGTCATATCTGCCGCCGATGCGCCTTCTGCGCTCAACAACCCGAATATAACTGCAAAAGAAAAGATTGCTATAAAAAGCATTCCTTTCTTCATAAAGTATATAAGTTAAATAGTTAATAAATTATAACGACCTAAAATTCTGTTTGGCTGGAAAAATATCTCAATCAGTATTCAATTGTAAACGAACCGGATATGTGATACTTATAGCACTTATTGATAACAAAATCAAGAAAAAAACTAAACACCGGATTTGCCTACTGGTAGACGAAGGTTTAGTTTTTTATTTTATTCAAATACTTTTGCGATATTTTCTACTGGCAAATCTAATGGAGGATTATATGTTCGCGGGGCGCGACCATTGAACAAGTGAGGATATTTTGCGCTAACAAATTGTCTTGCATCAAAAAGCATTTTGTCCGCATTCACTCTTTGAAATCCTCTGTATATAACAGGTGCAAACCAAAATACCATAAGGCATGCCCACATCAAATTGATTGCGGTAAATGCTGTGAGCGCATGATCAACAATAAAAATGCGCCATAAAATTACTCCAAAACTAAACAAAATCAAAGCGATATGCGGTATGACAAGCGCGATATTACGATGATCCGCCGCTTCTTTTCTGGTAACTTTGTACGGAACTTTTATGCAAATTAAAGCAAGAAAAAATGCTTCCATATATACTAGAAAAAGAGACGCCCAATATTGCATTTGCGAAAACATTCTATCGCTCAAGCGGTAATAAAAATAAAGAATTGCTAAAAGAGACGGGATTCTCAAAAGTAAATATGTAATTGGATCGGTCACAATCGGATCATTGTAAAGCACGGCAATTGCCGGCAATATAAACACAATGGGCATTGCAATCGCAGACACAACATATGAATACCCTATCTCTATATAATGAAGTCTCTGCCAAAATTTAAGCCCTCGCGCAAAAAGCGGAGAATGCCAAAAAATCATCCTCAATGTATCCAGCGCCCATGTGCCACGCTGTTTGTAAATATTGGCTAAATCCAATGGCGCAGTACCGTAAGTATACGGTTGATTTATATAAACAGTTTTGAAACCTCGTGTATGAAGTACGTATGATGTATATAAATCTTCCACCAAATTCCATACTTGAAATCCGCCGATAGCGCGAAGCGCTGATCTTCGATAAAAAACTCCATTGCCACATGAAATTGATGCGTTGTCTTCGTGCTTGCCAGCCATCATGTGCTGATAAAAAAGAACGTCATGATTAAAATCTCCTTCGGGTACCAAATATGCCTGACGAGTGGCAACAACAGCAACCTCTGGGCCATCATCAAAGTGTCCCAAAAGATCTTTAATAATAAATGGATTGGCCACGTGGTCAGAGTCAATAACTAATATATATTCGCCGGTTGAATTTTGTAAGCCAAAATTCAAATTGCCTGCCTTGCCATCAATACGGCCTCTTCGCGCCAAATAATTCGCTCCGTATTTTTGCACGATCATTTTAATTTCATCTCTTGGGCCGTCATCAAGCACATAAATTGTTTTATTTAGATAATCAATTGCTGATGCGGCTTTTACAGTATTGTCAAGCATAACCACTGGCTCGTTGACAGTAGTAATAAAAATATCTACAGAACCGCGCGCCTGATGAAAATGATGAAATGTGTGAGATTGCCCCCAATGATTGAATATCAAAATATAGGTCAACGAGGCGATCAAAAATTCAGCAAACAGCAATATATAGCCAAGGTTGGTGACATGATAAAAAAGCCACGCGAGATAAATAGTATTCCACGCGACGATAATAGTACCCAGTATTTTAAAATTTTTGCTCATAGTGATATTATTCTTAGCACATTATATATTTTTGTAAAGAAAAAAGGGGCTACGATACGTAGCCCCCCAAATAAATATTATGGACACATAAAGTTGGAAAATTTTACGTCTCTGGATACATCATAAAACCAGCCAAAATATGGCAAGAATAAATTGAACGAAAGCCCCGGTTCATCATACGCTCCATAAAGCGCAGATCTGGAAATAGGAGTATCTGGGTGATGCAAAAATGAACAGTGTGCGGATTTTGCTTGCGCAAGTGTTGCGCGCGAATCAGCGCCACCATTTTTTGAGGTAGGCCATCCAAATTCACCAATAAAGAAATTTTCTTCGGCGAAATTTTGGTTAATTGCCATACACGTCATCTTTACATTCATATAACTATCAATTGCCTGTTGCGCCGCATTTGTAGGATCCGGCATTGATGAATCAAAAAACGTCAGCGCGTTCAACCACACAAAATCAACTTCCAGACACAACGTCTCCGCGTGTGCAAGCCAAATATCTTCCGGCTCCGCAGTGGAAACCGGCTTATCTGTAAGCGCGCGAATTTGATTGATAAATCCAACGAGTTGCAAGGGTGTTAGAAAATTGTACTTGATTCCATTGTTACCAACAATAAAATTATCAATACAATCAACCGGCTCATCATTAATGAAAATCTGTTGGTCTTTTCCAGCAACAAATGCATCAATTTCAAACTGATTGTTTGATTCCCAATCATCTTTTACGCCAGCTCCGTAGAAATGCAGTCCGGCATAAGTTTTAAGACCAGCTTTCTTTGCGCAACATCCAGCGTACTCGCCGCCAAATCGCATACCATACCATCTTACGGTCTTGAATCCTGTGTCTGCAATCGCTTGCATATCCACACAAACACTTGTTTCGTCTTGAGCTCTGCCATCAAAACCGATATCGACAATTTCGTAATACTTTTGCGCAAGCATCGTGGCCGTTGGGCTCGATGTTGGAGTAAAAATTAAAATCGATGTCGGCATCATTGTAGAAGTTTTGGTCGGTGTAGAAATAGCCGTCGATGTATTGATTGCGGTGCGCGTTGGTGTTGCGGTAAATGTTAGCGTAGAGCTGGCCGTTGATGTGCGTGTTTGAGTGCCGGTAAAAACAGCTGTCGCAGTGCTTGTTTGTGTACTAGTGCGCGTCGCAGTGAATGTAGAAGCGAGTGTTTTTGTTGGCGTCGATGTTCTTGTTGATGAATTTGTCGGTGTAATAGTAAATGTCCTAGTCGCAGTAGCCGTCGGCGTGCTTGTGGCAGTAAATGTAAACGTTGGCGTCGGCAGTGGAATTGTACAATCCCCGCTAAACGTCTCGGCCACCTGCCACTTTGTGGAAAGATTTGAATAGTAAAATCCAAACTTGCACAAATGCGCCTCAAATCCGCAGAGCCACTCTTCGTCGTTGACTTGGTAGCCGACAATTTTTTCGCGTAGCACAGGATTATTCAGTACAAGTTGCCAAAACAATTTTTGATTTTCAAGAGTTGCGCGAGGATCAAGACTTTGCGACGCAATATCCTTGTCAGGAGCTCCCGGCATGCCGGTCTCTCCGATGTAAACGGAAATATCATATGCGCCATCAAGATTTTGATACGCTTCTACAACTCTATCAACCATTGATTCAACATTCGGCCTATCAGCATCGTAAAACGGTTGCCGATAACCAAACACAACATCAATGCACGGATAACCATTGCTGGTCACCGTGTTTTTGATTTGTGTTTGATGGGCCAAATATACATCCCAACCTTCGCCGATTGTAACCATTGCATTGGAATTTTCCGCCAAAACAATTTCCTTGGCTTGGCATGCGTAATCAAGCAATTGATCCATTGCAACACCTTGCTCGCCAACTGCTTTGTTGCCAACAACGACATAGTTCGAATCTCGTGCTACATCGTGCAGGCCCAAAAGCTGATCAGCCACAGTTGCCGAATCATTGTTTACAAAAACTCCGGAAATCACAGGATTCAATCCGATTTGTTTGGCATAAGGAGGTCCGTATTGCAATCCTCCTCGTGTACCAAAAAATCGAATTCCCTTTGTATATGGAAGAGCTAAATCAACATAATGATGTACCTGCTCTTCCGACAAAATATCCTGATCACTTTGGCCAATACCATACGGCCCCACTGCTACTGCCCAGAGACATCCCTGCACCAAAGGCGTAGGAGTATCCGTGGAAGTCGTAGTCGGCGTATCCGTGCGAGTAACCGTTTGTGTCGGCGTGTTAGAAAATGTAGCCATTGATGTAGCCGTGCGAGTTGGTGTCTGCGTGCTCGTGTGAGTCCGCGTGGCCGTCTCGGTCGGCGTATTTGTTTGCGTCGCAGTAAAAGTTGGCACCAATGTTAATGTCAGTGTACGAGTGGACGTAGAAGTCCAGGTCGGAGTTGATGTCGGCATATTGGTTGGCGTCAGTGTAGAAGTAAATGTATTCACTGGACACACACACTCATTACCGCACCCATTAAGCGCGTTATTTACAGCAATAATTAATTCATCAATTGTTACTGTTTTTTCATTTCTATTTGCCCAACAACGCTCCATTGGCTTAATACCAAGAGCAATATTCACGCCAATAATAAGTTCATCAACTGTCACACTGCAATCTTCGTTGCAATCTCCAACACACAAAGCGAGATTCGAAGCGTTGGCATATGGCGTATTAATTGTAAATGCAAAAAAAACACCAAGCAAAAATTTTGCGTACTTTTTTTGTTTTGAGTTCATTTTCCTTTTCCTTTCTCTAAGTTGTCAAACTTTCTGGACAAACATTAGCACAGCTGGTCGCAAAAAGTCAACCCAACCCTTTTTTCAAAAAGTGTTGGGTCAATACTAAAAAATCGCGTTATCGAACTCTGACAAAAACATAAGCAAATAGATCGTGATATGCAACATTCCATTTTTTCTCATTCACTAATTGTTGTAAACGATTAAAAATAGCTGTTTTAGTAGGAGAAATATATACAATATCGTATTCTGAATTATTTATATCTGCAAAATTGTTTTCCAGTTCGATATATTTTGGAAATACGCCATCTCCAGTATCGTCTTTCCAAAATGGCATTCTTCCATCAATACTTGGTTTTATTTCTGGATAATTCCAAATAAGCCACCCTCCGAAATTATAATCAGTTAATATTTTGCCTGATAATTTATTTTTTATTAAATACTCTGATGAGCTTTGCGAACATCCATTGATGCGACAATAATATATCCAATCCATTTTAAAAATATTTTGTTTGGGAAGATTATAAATAGAAACAAAAAGATATGAACAGAAAACAATGCCGATTGCTATACTGGAAACGATTTTATTATTTTTTGGTTTTATAAAAGAAGTGACTGCACCCCAAAACGGCATAGCAATAAAAAACGCGGGCCATAAATACCTTCTTTGTTGAAAAGCAATAATCCAAAAAATAATCATAGGAATAGTTATATACAACAGCTCGGTTTTTTGCTTTTTTCTATAAAACAAAAAAATACCAATAATCAACAATACGCTGGATATCAAATACGCCCGCAACAAGAAAGTGTTTTTGTAAATTGGCATCCATTCAATAACAAATTTCTGCATTGGGCTTCCTAAATGTCGGAAAATTTCTTCATACAACATCCTCCCAAATGGATTTACAAGTGTTGCAAGGGCAGAAAAAATACCAATTATTTGTGGTACAAAAATCGACCACGCGAATTGTTGTTTTTTTGAATACATAGCAATTATTTTTTTGTAAAAATCCAGCGCGCACCATGTACCAAAAACAGTCAACCCAAGAATAAATCCGCCGTGAATATTTGCCCAAACAAGAAACAATGGAACCATAATCCACAAAATAAAAGTTTTTTTGCGTTCTTCAAATGTCCGTAATAGAAAACATGTTACACCAAGAAATAAAATAGATAATAATTGGCTCCTAAATGATATCCCTATGCCATCATAAGACACATATAAAATGAGAGGGAAAATAAATACTTTCTCCCAAAAAGAAAGACGAGTAGCATAGGCAAAAAAATAAAATGTTAAAGCCACAACAATGGCACTTAAAATAGAAAGACCCGCAAAACCAAATTTATTAAACACTATATAAGTAAAAACATCCATGGCCCATGAGTGATTGATATACTGATAATCTAACATTTCAGAAGAAAAAATATTCTCTCGTAATATTTGGCCAGTTTTCCAAAAATATTCTCCATATTTTAGATGCCACCCCAAATCAAGATCTAGCGGACGCGCCAGCGATGCGATAAAAACAAAAACGTACGGCATTGCATTTAATATATTATTTAGCATTTGGATTTTTTATATTTACTGGTACTGCGTTAATAATACGCTCCGAAATCTCATCATATACAACTGCTAAATTTGATTGATGATATAAAAGAATATAATCTCCTGGCATTATCTGACCAAATGGCGTTAAAGTTGTCGGATCGGTAACCAAAACAACCGTTGGCGTTTCGTTTTTTGGAATTTTTTCTGCGCGTGCCACTTCTTTAATAATACGCGATGCTATATCTCCTGTAATTGCAGAATTTATTGTTGATGTTTTTAGAGTATTTATGGCGCGTTGTTCAAGAAAATATGCGTAAAAAATCGGTGCAATAGTTAAAATCGCCACACAAATAATAATAAAAAACGCTGATGTTATTTTTTCACTGGTAATCATAAAATATATTATCACAATACCATAGATATGGATTTTGTGAATAAAATCTTGTATAATATGAGGTATTCGCCAGGGTAGCTCAGGTGGTTAGAGCGAGCGCTTCATAAGCGTTAGGTCGTGGGTTCAACTCCCACCCCTGGCACCAAGTGGGAAAAGTCAAAGAGTTTTGGTTCGCCTCGCTTCGCTCGGCGACTAATTTGTATTCAATTTTGGGGGTAAAAACGAATTCGCGATTTCGCA
>CAYIWH010000031.1:0-10142 GCA_964367075.1 uncultured Candidatus Saccharibacteria bacterium
GGTTTCAATACTGGGAAAAATTTTTTCAAAAATTGCTCGCATTATTACATTATCCGCTAAAGAGTTCGGCCAAGATCCCAAAAACAATCCAAAGCTTGCCACGCTGATAGAAGAAGCGAGATCGGTCAATATGCCAAATGATAATATCAACCGAGCAATTAAAAAAGCGGTAGAAAAAGATAGTGAAAACATGAAAGAGGTATTATACGAAGCTTATGGCCCTGGGGGATCAGCATTAATTATTACCGCGATAACGGATAATTCTAATCGCACCACCAATGAAGTAAAACATATTCTTTCTGAAAACGGAGGAAAGCTTGGTGAACAAGGTTCTGCAATGTGGGCATTTGATAAACAAAGAATGGATTTTGTCGCAAAATTTCCTTTAAATATTTCTGGCGAGGAAAACAAAAGATTAAACGATATTCTTGAGGCGCTTGATGATCAAGATGACATTCAAGAGGTTTATTCGAATATTACATCATGATAATTTTAGGTATTGATCCGGGCATTGAGCGTCTTGGGTGGGGCTTAATAAAAAAAACCGGATCTGGTAATTTTTTGAGAATAGATTCAGGAGTTAAAAAAACATCACCATCAAAAGAAAAGGGACTACGGCTTCTTGAAATTTATAATTTTCTTGATGGGCTTATTAATAATCAAAAACCATCACTTTTGGGCATAGAGCGCGTCTTCTTTACAACAAACGCGAAGACAGCTATAACTATCGGTGAGGTGAGGGGTGTAATTTTAACCGTAGCAACAAAACATGGACTACGTGCCATAGAATTATCCCCTCCCGAAATTAAAATGACTATTTGTGGATACGGCAAAGCTACCAAACAAAATATTGCGTCCATGTTAAAACTATCTATAATCTTGCCCGCGCGCAAAATGTTGGATGATGAAACTGACGCTCTAGCGCTTGCTATTGCCGCTGGGATAATAAAAAAATACCAATAAGTTATCCACAGCCCGCCATTGCGGAGAAAATAAAACTTTTCTATTCTTGGAAGAAACAAATGGTAAATCCATTTATTTAGTAATTAATAATAATATTATTAAAAGGTCGTTTTGAGAAAAAAATAACAAATATTATGTTTAATACAAATGAATCTGAAGATCTATTGCTGGATGAGGCTGATGTACCAGATGATAGCCTAGATGAAGCGCTGGAAAGCGGCGACGAAGATGAGGAAGATCTTGGCCCGAACAGCGCGGGAAGCCTTGAAGAAGATTTTGAATAAATTGTTTTAGTATAAAATAAAAAACAATCCAAGTGTACTAAAGAAAAACGTTGGATTGTTTTTTATTTTACTTTAATTTTGATAAAGTTTTTTTTGCCGATTTTTGCTGTCCCGCTTTTTGTTATTGTATCTCCAGGTAAAACTCTTTTTCCGTCCAAATCTACGCCACCAGCTCGAATTAATCTCTTCGCTTCTGATTTTGACTTGACCGTCCCGCTACTCAACAAAAAGGTCTCCCACGATTCTCCATTATTAATAATATTTACTTGCAAATCAATGGGCGCTTCTTTGTTAGAAAATATTTTAATAAATTGGTCTTTTGCTTTTTTGGCGGCAACATCACCGTGGTAAAGACTCACAATATCATATGCTAACTTTAATTTAATATCTCGTGGATTTGTTCCTTGCAATAAATCATTTTTTAATTTATTTATTATCTCTGCGTCAACAAACGTATAAACTTGATAGTACAAAATAATAAGGTGGTCTGGTATAGACATTATTTTACCAAATTTCTCTTCCGGAAAATCGGTTATTGCTATAAAGTTTCCTAATGATTTAGATTGTTTTTCTTTTCCGTCTATTCCTGGAGTTATTGTGGTAGTTAGAATAACTTGTGGTGGCTGACCAAATATTTCTTGATAATGGCGCCCGACTAGTTCATTAAATAATTGATCGTTTCCAATAACGGTAAGGTCGGATTTCAACATAAAAGAATCGTATCCTTGTAAAATTGGATACAGTATTTCGTGCATATATATTTCAGATCTATCTAAAATACGCTTTTGGAACATATCTCTCTGTATTAATCGTCCATGTGTTATTTTCGCGCAAATTTTTAAAAATTCATCTAGTTTCATCGAATCATACCATTCAGAATTGCGACGAACCTCAAAAACATTTGGGTCATCTAGTAATATTTTTGTAACTTGCGTTACATATTCTTTTGCGTCTTTCTCTATTTCATCACGAGAGCGCTCTGGGCGGACCCTAGATCGCCCAGTTGGATCTCCAATAAGGCTTGTAAAATCTCCTATAAGAAAAATAACCTTGTGGCCATTTTCTTGAAATTCTCTCATTTTCCATAAATTAACCGCGTTCCCCAAATGAATAAGCGAGTTGGTAACATCAACCCCAAATTTTATTCTTAATTGTTTTTTTGATATGATTTTATCGAAAAGTTCTTTTTCAGAAATAACAGCTTCTACATTGTGTTTAATGGCATGATCAATCCAATTCTCATTTTCAAACATTAACTTCTTCATAATTTCAACTCTACCACAAATTATGAAAATCGACTATAATACAAAAAATGATAAAAAAACATTCTGTTTTTAATAAATTTTTGTTTTACGGTATTTTTTTATTTGTAGCGGTGTTTATGGCCGTTTTGGTTGTTTTTTTTGCATTTATATTTTTTGTAAAAACCCCCAATTTGACAAATCTTTCGGAGCGCAAAGTTGTTCAATCAACAAAAATATATGATCGTACAGGAGAGGTGCTTCTTTATGATATTCATGGACAACAAAAAAGGACAGTTGTTACAAATGATCAAATTCCAGATTATGTAAAAAATGCAACCATAGCGGTAGAGGATGATACATTCTATCAACATTATGGAATAAGACCTCTTTCTCTAATACGTGCCTTTGTATTTGATTTGATTAACAGAAGCAGAGAACAAGGAGGATCAACAATTACACAACAATTGGTAAAACAAACATTGCTTACATCTGATAAAACAATTATAAGAAAAATAAAAGAAATATTTCTCGCTATTAAAGTTGATCGTCAATATTCGAAAGATCAAATATTAAATTTTTACCTTAATCAAATCCCATATGGGGCATATGCGTATGGTATAGAGGCCGCGTCACAAACATTTTTACAAAAGCATGTTTGGGAACTCACTCCGCTTGAGGCAGCATACATGGCCGCATTGCCAAATGCTCCTACTTATTATTCTCCTTGTGGAAAACACAAAGATGCGCTTGACGCAAGAACAATTTTTATTATAAACAAGATGTATCGTTTAAATCTTCTTACTAATGATCAATATGAGCAAACCAAAAAAGAATCTATTAATTTTTCTGGGAGTTGTTATGAAGGAATTTCTGCCCCTCATTTTGTAATTGAAGTACAAGATCAATTAAATCAAAAATTTGGGGAAGATGCTGTGCGAGAAGAAGGATATAAAGTATTAACATCTCTTGATGTTAATATCCAAAAAATAGCAGAAGATTCTATAAATAATTTTTCTGAAAGTAACGCAAAAAATTTCAATGCACACAATATGAGCGCTGTTATAATTGATCCAAAAACAGGAGATGTTCTTGCGTTGGTGGGATCAAAAAATTATTTTGGGAAATCTGAGCCTAATTCATGCAAACCAGGAATTGATTGTTTATTTGACCCGCAGGTTAATATTGCCACGCGCTATCGTCAACCAGGATCATCGTTTAAGCCTATTGTATATGCAACTGCGTTTAAGAAGGGATATACGCCGAATACCGTTCTTTTTGATTTACAAACAGAATTTAATCCTTCTTGTTCGCCTGATGGCAACCCGCCGCCAGGACTGCCAAAAGATTTATGTTATTATCCAAAAAATTTTGATAATAAATTTAGAGGCCCTGTAACGCTTCGTAGCGCGCTAGCGCAATCCCTAAATGTTCCATCTGTAAAACTTCTTTATTTGGCTGGAATATCTAATTCTCTTTCAACTGCTCGTGATTTTGGGATCACATCATTAGATGATTCTGATAGATTTGGGTTAACACTTGTTCTTGGTGGTGGTGAAGTATCATTATTAGAATTAACATCTGCATATGGAGTATTTGCAAATGATGGAATTAAAAATCCTTATAGATATATATTAAAAATTCAGGATGAAAATAATAATACAGTTTTTGAGGCACAAAAAAATCAAACAGAGGTGATTGATAAAAATATAGCGCGAGCAATTAGTAATATTCTTTCTGATAATGAGGCGCGCGCGCCAGAATTTGGGGAAAATTCTGCTTTAAATTTTTCAGGAAAACAGGTTGCTGTAAAAACAGGTACTACAAACGATTATCGTGATGCATGGACTATTGGTTATACACCATCAGTTGTTGTTGGTTTGTGGGCAGGAAATAATAACAACGCCTCTATGGAAAAAAATATTGCTGGATTTATTATTGCTCCTGTGTGGCATGAAATAATGCAAAATTTGTTATTGCGTTTCCCTGAAGAACAATTTACTACTCCTAATACATTCCAAGAATCTAAACCTGTTTTGCGTGGAGAATGGCGCGGAGGAAAGGAGTTTATTATAGATAAAATTTCTAAAAAACTTGCGACTGAAAACACACCAATAGATTTACGAGAAAAATTAGTTGTACCATCTGTACACTCAATATTATTTTGGCTTGATAAAAATAATCCATTTGATGATAATACAATACAGCCTATTTTAGATCCTCAATTTAAAAATTGGGAATATTCTGTACGTGCATGGGCATCATCGAGAGGTTTAGTAGATCAAGATGATAATATTATTCCTAAAGAATATGATGATATACACATATTAGATAAAATTCCTCAATTTAAATCAATAATATTTACACCTCAAAAAACAATATATAATAATAATGAGAAAATAACTGTTTATCCTGATTTAGAAAGCATATATAAAATTTCTCAAGTTGATTATTTTATAGATGATGATTATATAGGCTCTGTTAAAAAACAACCATTTAGTATTACAATTGATCTTAGTAATTTCTATTTAAAAGAAAGTATAAAAATCAAAATTAAAGTTTATGATGACATAGGTAATACATCAGAAAACATTTCAACACTTTATATAAATAAATAAAAAATTATATACCCTTCATTGGCATTGCTAGATAAATATAAGATGTATCACCCTTTCCTTTTAATAATAATGGTGATTGTTCACCATTAAATCCTAAAGTAATGAAATCGTTCTGTATATGTGTAACTCCGTCCAATAAATATTTCCAATTAAATTTTGAACTTACTGATTCTCCTTGAATAATTACTTCTATTTCTGAACTATGTTCACCTATATCTGGATTAGAAGAATTAAAAGTTAGTTTTTTATTTTCTGATTCAAATTGTAATTGTAAATCATTAAGTCTGCTAACAAAAACACTAGCAAGTTTAATATGATGAATAAAATCTGATCTTTTTAAAACAATTTCTGTTTTAAAACTTTTTGGAATTATTTGTTCATATTCAGGAAATATTCCTTCAGTTAATCTTGAAATATATTTAATTGTTTTGTTTTGAAATGAAATTTGATTTTTATTTAAAATTAATTCAATATCTTTATCATTTCCAAATGAAGATATAGAATCATTATTATAATCTCCAAAAAGCTTTAATAATTCTTGAATAGAATGATTTGGAATTAAAAAAGATATTAATTTTTCTGTATTTATTTTTTTTGTAATAATATTTTTTTCTGCCAACCTAAATGAATCTGTAGCAGCTAATTTAAGTGTATTTTTGAAAATTTTAAAACAAACACTTGCTAATTCTGGTTTAATATCTGATGTACTAACAGCAATATAAACACTATTTAAACTATTATTTAACTCATTAGACATTAATACACATGAAAATAAAGGATCAATATTTGGAAATAATGGAAAATCATCAGGAGAAAAACCCCTAATAATTGTTTGTGTTGATTTTGTTTTAATAAATAGATTATTTTTTTGATTTTGTAATGAAATATATTCATTAGTTATGTTTGATAAAAATCCATTTAATATTTTTCCAGAAATAACAATACTTCCTGGATTATCAACCTTACAAGGAATATTAAGTTCAATAGCTGTTTCTAAATTAGTAGCTCTAATTGTTAATTCATTATTTTTAGCACTCAATAAAAGAGAATTTAAAATTTGAAGAGTTTGATTTTTTGAAGTATTTCTATCTGCTATTAAAACAGCATTTTTTAAATATTTACTTAAACAAGTAATTTTCATAATTTATTTATTTAAAATTAATTTAAATTTAAAAAATATTATTACTATTATTATATGTGAATATGTTGATAATTGAAAAATGATAATAAACTAAATATAAATTCTAATTTCTTTTTATTATTAATATGTAAATTACATGTGTTATATATGTTGATAAAATACTTATAATTTTATATTCACACAATATTAATAACTTATTTTATTATGATATATGATAACGATCTCGAATTGCTTTTATATCATCTTCTAATTTTGAATTCTTTTTAATATCCATTTTTATTTTTTCATACGCATGTATAGCTGTTGTATGATCTCTACCACCAAACTTTTCTCCTATAGATGGATAAGAACCTTGTAAATCTTCTCGAATAAGATACATAGCTATTTGTCTTGGTAATACTATATCTGTTTTTCTTGTTCTCTCAAACATCATACGTTCAGGTATATCAAAATATTCAGCTATCAATTTAATTATTTGATTTGTAGTTACAGATGTTTTTGGTTTAATATTTTTATTTAAAATAACTTTTATTTCATCTTCAGAAAGAGTTCTATTATGATATTTTGATTGAATATGAATTAAATTTAATGCTCCTTCAAGTTCTCTTATATTTGTTTGAATAGTTGCAGCTATCATTTCCAATATTTTTTCATTTATATCAAAATTACGTTCTAATGATTTAGATTTAAGGATAGCAAGACGAGATTCATAATCAGGCTCTGATATATCAATAATAACACCAGCTTCAAGGCGTGATCTTAAACGATCTTCTATATCAGATATTGATTTAGGAGGTCTATCAGAAGAAAACACTATTTGATTTCCTGCTTCGTATAATGTATTAAATGTATAAAAAAACTCTTCTTGTGTTTTTGCTTTTCCTGTAAAAAACTGAACATCATCAACAATAAGAAGATTACAATCTCTATATTTCTCTTTAAATGTAGTAATAGTATTTTGTTGTAAAGAGTTTACAAGCTCATTACTAAAACGCTCGGAGGTAATATAACAAACTTTTTTATTTGGATCTTGTGATATCACACTATTACCTATTGCCTGAAGAAGATGAGTTTTACCAAGACCAACACCGCCATATAAAAATAAAGGATTATAAACTTTTCCTAGATTTTTTAAAATTGCGAGCGCCGCCGCGTGAGCAAGCTCATTAAAAGAACCAACAATAAAAGTATTAAATGTGTATTTAGGATTTAAATTTGTTTTTATATCTACTTGAAATTCTTTAAAACCAAGCTGTGCACCATAAGATTTGACAACCCCATTATTTAATGTTGTATCTAATCCGTCTTTCACCTTTGTTATACTAGAATTTCTAACACTTAATAATGGTTTAATGGTATATTGTATAGAGCGAACCTCAGGTGTTGTAGAGCGTAGAGATTTTAAAATAAATTTATTATATTTGTTTTCTAGCCATTCTTTTGCAAAACCATTTGGGACAGCAACAGTAACAATTCCATCAATAATATCAATAATAGAGGTATCTTTAAACCAAGTAGCAAAATTTGCTCGTGATACAGCGACTTCTATTTCGGAAAGCGCATGATTCCACAATTCTTCGTTTGTCATATGGTAACTATACCGTTATTATTAATGATATTAATTATTTTGATGTTAATAGACTGTGTGTGAACTGTGAATATTGAAAAAAACCTAAAAGTATTGTAATGTATTGAACATACCACTATGTCAATTACATATCAACCAAAAAAGAAAAAACGCGCTAGAAAACACGGATTTCTAAAAAGAATGAGATTAAAAACAGGAAAAAATGTTTTGAAAAGACGTCGCCAAAAAGGTCGTAGAAAACTCACCGTTTAGCGCTTATTTTAAGTACTATGCTTTCAAAACAACACAGACTCGATAGAAAAAATCTCGAGCTCTTTTTTAGAGGTAAAACAAGTTTTTATAATGGCAAGAATATTATTTTAAGGATTGGTAGAACAAAAAATAAAAAAGTCCGTTGGGCATTTATTGTATCAAGTTCTATTAAAAAAAATGCAGTTGCGAGAAACAAGGTGCGGCGCAGAATGAATGAGATAGCTCGAGAACTGCACAATTCTATAAATAATGAGTTTGATCTAGTTTTTCTTATTAAACTAAATACAAAACAATCCATTTCATTTAAAACCATAAAAAATGATATAATACAAATACTAAAATCATGTGGGGTTTTATAGTAACTATATATAATATTGTATTTTATATTCCATTATTAAATGGCCTTTTCTTTTTGACTAATTTATTACCGAATGGCGATCTTGGAACCGCGGTTATTATTCTTACGGTCTTTATTCGTTTGTTGATATTTCCACTAAATCATAAAATGATCAAGACACAACAAACAATGAAAAAAATAGAACCGGAAATAAAACTAATACAAAAAGATTCAAAAAACAAAGAAGAACAAGGAAGGGCTCTTATGGAACTTTATAGATCACATGGAATTAATCCATTTTCAGGATTTTTTTCCCTATTTATCCAATTGCCACTTTTAATAGCCTTATTTAAGGTTTTTCAAAAAGATATTTTTTCTCAATCCTCGCTAGCATATTCATTTATACTAATACCAAATTCAATAAACACGCTTTTTTTAGGATTTATTGAATTAACAAAAACAAGTTATTGGTTGTCCGCTGTCGCGGCAATTTCACAATTTACACAGATAAAATTGGCAACGCCCACACAAAACAAGGATCAATCATCAAATAAGGCGCCAGATTTTGCTTCAATCATGCAAAAACAGATGGCATACATGCTTCCGATTATGATATTTATATTTAGCCTTAATCTTCCTTCCGCCGTGGCCCTATATTGGACTGTTATGAATGTTTTTGCTATAGTACACGAAGCGATTGTCCGTAGAAAAACAATAACAACAACCATTATTACGAGCCACCAATAATGTTATTGATTTAAAATCGGACAACGCTTCTAAAATGGAAGATGTCCAAAAACAACATATAGATTTTATCAAGGAAGTAATAAACAATTTACTTAATTATATTGGTATAAAATACTCATTGGAAGTTCACGAGAGTGGAGAAGGATTTGGATTTATTATTAGAACAGACGACTCTTCTCTTTTAATAGGGGAGAGTGGAAAAAATTTACTAGCACTTAATTATTTAGTGAAAAGGATCACTGAAAGAAAATTTGACAAAGACATTCATTTTTTAATCGACGTAAACGATTATCATAAAAAACACATTGATGAGATAAAAGATATTGCGCGAATGCACGCGCAACGCGTGAGATATTTTAAAAAAGAAATAGAAATGCCTGCGATGAATGCATATGAAAGAAGAATAGTTCACTCAATATTGCAGGAATATCCTGATATCAAAACAGAAAGCACCGGCATTGGCCTTGATCGAAGGGTGGTGATAAAGCCATTTAATATTGGTGCATAAAAAAATAGTTTATACAAAAAAGTCATCGAGATGTTCCCGACGACTGTCGTTTCAGATTTCTTAGTTATTTTCGTCGAAATATAATCAAATAATCTTTGATGGGATCCCCGCCCTAACTTGCGTCAAGCGAGTCGAGCCGAGATTTTTCTCGCTAGAATGATTTGTAAACACGGCCTTTTTCATCACAATCAAGGCTTATCTACCCCCCACTTCACTATTCGTAAAAATAGTGAAGTGGGGGGTCGATTTTATCAAATCAACACTCCACTCCCCATGCTCGACCTCCGTAGCCTTGTGCGAAGGAGGACCTGCCCTCCAAATGGAGGGTTTTTAAAAATAAGCAACTGAGGTTCAAGACCAGGCCAATTACTGTTAAATAAGCCATGATATCTTGCCAGTGACTCATTTTTTGCGAAATTTACCTTTGAATCCGAACACCTATAAAATGAAGGTATATGAACGA
>CAYIWH010000032.1:0-9997 GCA_964367075.1 uncultured Candidatus Saccharibacteria bacterium
AAAAGCGAGTTATTATTAACAGAAAGTGTTCGGATTGAGGGGTGCGCGTAGGTTTTACTTACTATACCACATTATACTCGGATTTTAAAATTTGTCAAGTCCTTATGACAAAAAAGTAAATTTAGCTTAAAATTATTGGTTTTTAATACTTGACATACAAACCGCCATATGTGTGTGCACATTACACGAGCTATTGACTTTTTTATAGGAATATGATAGTATTGTAAAATGAAAACATTATCAAAAATATTTCAAAACACCACAAAATTATTAAAAAGTAACGCTGTTTTAGTAATAATAATGTTCTTAATGTTATTTGTAAGTATAATAATTCCAAATCAAACAAGCGCCTCTGTGCCAACTGCAACCACTAACCCAGTCTCAATAGTTTCATCCTCAAAAGTAACCTTGAACGGGTTTATTAATCCGGGCGGATTAAAAACTTCATATTGGTTTGAATTAAACGAAGACGGAAACATACAATCATTTGGGCGCCGAAGTCGTTCAACAGTCGGCGATGTCTCTGTGGATATTATACAGATAGATCCGGATATCACATATTCTGTGCGCTTGGTTGTACAAAATGCAGACGGCAAATCGTATGGGGACGTAATTGGTTTTTCTACAAATAAATTGTCAACACAAACAAATACCGGCGAAGATACTACATTTAGTAATACAGGAAGCAACACAAGTACAAATGTTTTTGGAAAAACTCCGATTGTAAATACAAACTACGCCACAAATGTTACTGATACTGGTGTTTCATTAAATGGATATATTGATCCAAATGGCGGAAGCAATGTATATCGATGGTTTGAGTGGGGCACTACTCAATCACTAGGCAACATTAGTGGAAATCTTTTTGCAGGAACAAATCCAAATTATTTCTCACATGGTATTTCTGGGCTTGAGCGCAACACGACGTATTATTTTCGTGCGGGCGCACATTCTAGCGCCGGCACGGTCTATGGAAGTATATTTAGTTTTACTACTGGCACATCAAACACAATCACATCAAATATTACCCCGATAATTATAGTAAAAGAACCTTCATATATTACTACCGATAGCGCACAGCTGAATGCTGTTGCTATCAAGGGCGGCTCTGCTCTCACTAACGGATATTTTGAATGGGGAACCTCGCAATTATTTGGGAACACAACCCAAACACAGTCTTTTCAACAAGGTTCTTCTGCAAATATGACCGCTATACTATCAAATCTCAAACCAAACACATTTTATTCATTTAGAGCGACAATACAAGATGCAACCAGCGCTGTATATAAAAGTCAAATAGTTACATTTTATACACCAACTTCTACAGGAAATATTGTTACACCGACAAATTCTCAAAATGGCTCTATATCAAAAAAAGGCTCCATAAGCGCCGGCCCTGTGAAGGCCGTGCAAAAATCAGAAATAAAAATCGATACAACAACAAAAAATACTTTTGGAGCCGCAGGAATATTCTTTACAAAAACATCTGTTGCTTTGTTAGGCTGGTTCCTTTCTATTATTCTTATGATTGTAGTAATTGCAATGGGAGTTATGTTAAGAAAAACTGGAAAAAAGGATAACACCGAATTTGAGGCCGAAGGATTCAAAGAATTTCCAAACATACCAGGACATCCGATTAACATCATTAAATAAATAATCGTTCCTTTGATTTTTAGTCAGCTTTTTTATTTTATTGCCACCGCTCCAGGCCGAATAATTTTTATATTTCCAGAAGCATTGATTTTGATAATTGTTGACGGCTCCGATTTAATTTTTCCTCCATCGACATAAAAATCAACCTTATCTCCAAAATATTTTTGAGCTTCCAAAATAGTTGTTGCCAGTTTTTTCCCCTCAAGATTTGCGCTTGGTGCTACCAATGGCCCGGTCTTTTTTAATATTTCAAGAACTATTGAATTATCAGGCATACGAAACGCGATAGTATTTGTGCCGCGATGCAAATATTCAAATTTTTTATTTTTGCAAGGCAAAATAATACTTATCTTGCCCGGCCAATATTTTTTTAAGATTCCGGAAGCCCCTGATGAAAGCCTAATGTCAAACAATTTTAGATCTTGCAAAGAGCTTATCAAAACGATCATTGGCTTGCTTTTGTTGCGTTGGCGCAAATTATAAATACGCTCCACGCCGTGCTTATTTTGCGCCAAGCCAACAAGGCCATATATTGTGTCAGTTGGGATTGCTCCAATCGCGCCTGTTTGTAAAATTTGTAAAATAGTTACGGTATTTTTGCTTGACAAAATCAATGGTTTTATATAAAATCTATAGGGTTTTAGCGCCCATTTGTCGGCATAAGCAACTCCGATTCGTGGCGCGCGTTTTATTGACCGAAGCGGGATATTTATGCCTTTGTCCTCAATCCATAAGCCGGTTTTTTTGGAAACAGGTTTGTTGTTAAATTTTTTATCAATAATAAGGCGCCTTGTCAGGCGCGCGGGCCCATTAATTTCGGAAACCCCACGAATTAAAATTGCAGCCGGATAATTTTTTGGACCTGTTACAATATTGAGCATCCAGTGCATACCATAAGTAAAATACACATACCAGTGTCCCGCGCTATTGAACATTGGTGCGTTGCGATCGGTTTTTCCGTGATGCGCGTGTGAGGCCTTGTCACGATGGCCGTCATAGGCTTCAACCTCTGTAATCATGAAAGAGCTTTTGTATTTATCAAACCTTCGAACTAAAAATTTTCCCAACAAATTTTTTGCGATAGAGTAAGTATTATCGCTCCGAAAGTTTTTTTTATGTAATATTTCTTGCATATGATAATATAAAAATATGAATTTATTGTTTGCTGGCTTATATTCAATTTCGAGTTTAACACAAAATTTCTATTTTGCAGATTTTCTCGATGTAATTATTGTTACTCTATTAATTTATAGCGTTATTTTGCTTTTTAAACAAACAAGATCCCTGCTAGCGCTTATAGGAATCGGCATGCTCGTCGCTCTTTATATCACAGCGCAAATGTTTAATTTTTATCTTACTTCACTTGCGCTCCAGTCTTTCTTTGCCGCGTTTATTGTTGTTTTGGTGGTAATTTTTCAAGACGAGCTTCGTAGATTTTTTGAAATTATTGCCGTATGGAGCACTCGCCAAAATATTATCCAGCCGATTGCGAGCAGATCTGCCGCAATGAATGAACTTATACAAGCTGTTGCTCGTCTTTCACACACGAAAACAGGCGCTATTATTGTACTTTCCGGTCAGGAAAATATTGAGCGTCACACAGACGGAGGGAAAATTTTAGATGGCGTTATTTCTGAAGAACTGCTACTAAGCATTTTTGATGCCACGTCCCCCGGTCATGATGGAGCTATGATTATTAATAAAAACCGCATAGTGCAATTTGGAGCGCATCTCCCGCTTTCTAACAATTTTAAAGAAATAGGAAAACGTGGCACACGTCACAGCGCCGCGCTTGGTATCGCGGAATGTTCTGATGCATTTACAGTAGTAATATCCGAAGAACAAGGAACCATATCAGTCGCACACGAAGGGAAACTAAAACAAATAAAAAATATTGAGGAATTAAATATTCTTCTGTCCAGTTTTTTAAAAGAAAAATTTCCCGAAGTCTCGTATTCTATAATTGAAAATATTTTTCGAAAAAATTCTATAGAAAAATTAATAGCGCTCATGGTCGCAATAGTCTTGTGGTTCATTATCTCATTTCCCACTGGCACCATTCAAAGAGATTTCACAATTCCAATAAGCTATCACAATTTGCCCGAAAATTTTGTTATAGAAGAATCAAACCCAAAGGAGATTTTAATTACACTTGCTGGGCGTGGAGAAAACGCGTTTGGTAAGATACAAATTGAAAAATTAGAAGCCGCAATAGAAGGAAATGTTCTTCGCGCCGGCGCAAATAAAATTCGCATTGATGAAAACTTAATTGCTCGTCCAATCAATCTCTCAGTCGTAAAAATAAATTCTTCTGACGTACAAATTTTTATAAAGAAATATAATAAGGCCAATGTGCCGATAAAAATAAGAACTAGTGGGACAATAGCTCGTGGCTATGTTATAAATTCAATTGAATCAATTCCTAAATATGTAACGCTAATGATCCAAGAAGGACAAAGCGCCCCAGCAAATATTTTAACCGAAACAGCAGATATTACCAACATAAGTGAAGATACACCAATAAAAACAAAACTAATCCTTCCTTATGGCGCGCGCTTCAGCCAAGAATCCGACGGTTCTGTGCTTATAACAGTGGATGTAAGGAAAAAATAATAACATTATGACAGAAGAAAAACACGACTATCAGCAATACGAAGTGCTTCCAAAAGAAGAAAGGATAAAAAGAATTGTCGCAATCGCATCAGAATCATTAGAAACAAAAAGATTTTTATTATCGAAAAATCCCGAACTAAAAAAACGAATTAAAATTTTACATAAAATTGTTGATGAACTGAAAAAAAATACCCAGAAATAATCTCTCTCAATCTACTCGGGTCTCTTACAAAGGGTTACGCGAACGAAAAATCTGATTTTGATGCCAAGCTTTTTATTGATAAAACCAAAGAACCAAAATATCTAAAAGTGGGCGAAGTATATCAGGCCGTTATTGAGGCCATTCAAAAATCCTCAAAAACCAGCACATTACAAATCGATCATATTTTTATACTATTTGTTACACCAGAAGAAATTATTAAAAGAACAAAAAATATCATTCTAATATAGATACCATAATAATGGATTTGTTTCTTCTTGCGACAAGCCGCGATATTAATCAATATAGAGCGATCGTGTTTAGTACTCTTGAATCAATGGGCAAGGACGGCGAAGCAATATGGAAAAACATAATGTATAAGTTGTGGGACTCCGAAAACAAAGGATTTACGTACGAGCTTAGTGAAAAACGTAAAAAATTCTATCCTCAAACAATCGCTGACGGCAGAAAAGTCTTTCTACAAGAATCTATGTAATTATTTGTTTGATGTGGCTCTTATGAACGCGACAAACAATGGATGTGGAGAAAGTGGGCGGGATTTAAATTCCGGATGAAACTGCGTACCAAGAAAAAATGGATGTTGTGACTGTGGGAGTTCCGCAATTTCCATAAGTTTGTGATCAGGAGAAAAGCCAGAAAACATTAATCCTCCTTTTTCGAGACTTTCTATATATCTTGGATTCACCTCATAACGATGTCTGTGCCGCTCTGATATCAAATGATCGCGATACGCTCTGTATGCGATTGTTCCTCTTTTTAATGAAGTCGGATATATGCCGAGTCGCATGGATGCTCCATAATTTTTTTCAGCAATATTTTTTTTCTGTTCTGGCAAAATATCAATTACCGGATGCGGCGTTGTTTCATCAATTTCTGTTGTTTGTGCCCTCTTTAGTCCGCAAATGTTGCGTGCGTATTCAACTACCATCAATTGCATCCCATAACACAGCCCAAAATACGGAATTTTTTGTTGCCTACAAAAACGAATAACTGAAATTTTTCCTTCTACTCCGCGCTTGCCAAATCCTCCAGGCACGATTATCCCATCAAAGCGAGTAAGTTTTTTCAACAATAATTTATCTTCCGCGTCAAGCCACGAAATTTCCACTTTGTTTTGTAATTTTGCGCCAGCGTGCTTGAGTGCCTCTGTAACAGAAATATAAGAATCTCCCAAAACAAAACTTCCTGTACTGAAATATTTTCCCACAATGCCTATGCGAACTGTTTTTGAGGCCTTTTTGGTTTTTTTTACAAAATTTAACCATTCACGCATATTGAATTTATTTGTTTTCAATTTCAACTTGTCTAGAATAATACTGCTTATATGATCTCTTTCAAAATTTATTGGAACGTCATAAATAGATTCTACGTTTGGTGCAGAAATAACATCTTCCTGACGAATATTACAATTAAACGCGATTTTTTCTTTTCGTTTTCTGTCTAAAGACACAACAGCCCGTGCTATAATAATATCGGGCTGGATTCCGGTTGCGCTAAGCGCTCGCACTGCATGTTGCGTTGGTTTTGTTTTTAATTCTGTGTCTTTACCCTGTGTGGGCAAATAACTAACCAAAATAACTAACACATCATTTGGTTTTTTGAGTTTTAAAATACGAACAGCCTCCATAAACAAAATATTTTCATATTCTCCGACTGTTCCGCCTATTTCTGTAATAACAATATCGGCCATGCTTTTGTCGGCCGCGTTATCAATGCGACTTATCACCTCAAGAGGAATATGAGGAACCACGCTAACACAGTTGCCTTTGTATCCCAAATTGCGCTCTCTTTGAATTACAGAAAGATATACGCTTCCTGTGGTCATATAATTTGTTCCAGCAAGGTTACGATCTAAAAACCGCTCGTAGTTTCCCATATCTTGATCACATTCTGTGCCATCATCCAAAACAAAAACCTCGCCATGTTCTGTTGGATTCATTGTGCCAGCATCAACATTTACATAAGGATCAATTTTTAATGATGTTACTTCTAGGCCGCGTGATTGCAAAAGTTTGCCAATTGAAGAGCTGGCAATACCTTTGCCTACGCCAGACATAACGCCACCAACTACAAAAATATATTTGGGATTTTTATTGCCCTTGTGCTTGAGAGTTTTTTTTATAGGCAGCATACTCTATTATACTACATCTGTGCGTGATTTCTGCAAATTAAGCGCAATTGTGTATAACTGAAATAAAAAAGCGGCCCCTAGTCAAGAACCGCCACATCGTCGCACCAAGAATCTGGTACCGGCTCAATAAGCGTTTTAATAATTCCTTTTTCCTTGCCACCGAGTTTTTCCATGGCGCTTTTTGATAAATCCCCTATTCTTCTCGGATCTTTTTTAACGCATGGGCCCCGGTCTTTAATGGTCACAATAATTGATTTTGCGTTGGCAAAACGAGTTACTCGCACACAGCTTCCCAATTGCCAATTTCTAAATGGTATTGCGATAAAATCTTCACTGGGATTAAGCTCATCCCCATTTGCCATTGTTTTCCCTTGCGTTTTATGGTCGCCATACCACGATACGCGAGCCACAACAGGCTCTTTTTCCCGTTTTGCAAAACAAGGGTGGCGAATATCATGTAATGAAAATTCGTTCCATGGATTTTTTGCGCGTGTCTTTGTGGCGATTTTTACCTGCTTGTTATTAGCCGAAGCTCTAACTCTGACAAGTTGGCGGCCAACTTTTTTCATATAGTAATCTGCCTGCGCGTTCGCCGTGATAGGAATCAACAAACACAAAAAGCAAACCATCATTCGTAAGATCTTCATGACGCAATTCTCCTTTCCTGCGCTTGTATTTTATCTTATTTTATAAGAGAACGGGGCAAGCAGAGTGTATCACAATATAATAATTTATCAAGTATTTTTTCGTAAAACAATATAGTCTGTTATTTCTCCTGTAATTAATAATTGAACTGTTGGTGTAAAACCAATATTGATAAAAGGAATTAATGGCATTGCAATTGAATATTCCCAACGACCAGTTGCAAGCGCCCACCATTCTATAATAATTGCAACAAACAGCCAAAAAGTTAGTAAAAATTGCATTCTATTAAACCCAGAAAAATATTGTGCTACAAAAATTCCAAACAAAATAATAATTGCATCAAAAATGGCAGCTCGCAATAAAATATATTCCGTAATCGCCGCCCCTTGATAGTTTGCGTACAATAAACTATGGATATTTTCCCATATATTATTCAATAAAAAAGCAACAATAAAAACAAATATTGCCGATTGTATTTTCATAGTATAAAATGAGAAACAAATATAGCACAAACCACTACACCGGCAAAAATGATTCCCATTAATACAGATGCGGATGCAAGGTCTTTGCTTCTTCCGATTAGTTCGTGCGCTTCTGGATGCAATCGCTCAAGCGACTGTTCAAGCGCCGTATTAAAAAGTTCAAGAGCCAAAATAAATATATAAGAAAATACTAAAAACAAAAACTCATATGTTCGAAGCGGCCACGCAACATAACCAACAGCTACAAGAACAAGTCCGGCCCAAATCTCTATCTGAAAACTAAACTCTCTTTTATACGCATAGCGCAAGCCATGAAAAGAATGCCAAAAACTATTGATAATTTTTTTTATTATTCGCATTATGTGTATTTTTTCACAGCTGTACTATTGTATTATATATAATATAATTAATTTATGGTAGAAGAACAAATACAAATCATTTTTCATAAAACTCGCAATGACGACGCTCGACAATATGAACAAGATGAGATTCGCGCTCTGCTTTGGAGGCTCTCAAAAAAACTTCATAGCAGATTTCCCATTACCAGCATTGAGGTTGGGGTCGATTTTCCTAAAAATATGGCAGGAAAGGGCAAAAGCTATGATATTACGTTAAAACTAACTCTCGCCTCAGGAGATGTTTTTGTGTCGCATGGAAAAAGCAAAATTGCCAAAGTAAAAGGTGTTGGGCTTGGAACTGCCGTTCGAGAGGGATTTAAAGATATTGAGGCTCAGTATAGAAAAACAAAAACACAATAACATAAAAACGCCCGAGCATTTTCGAGCGTTTCTTTCGCCTCTCATTTTCAAATTATTGTTTTTCTGTAATCAGCGGAATTGGATATTTGCCGGTAAAACAAGCAAAACAGTATTTGGTATGACAGTTAGGCAAACCGCTAACTTTAATGAGTGCTCTATTCACTCCTTCAACACTCAAATAATATAACGAATTTGCGTCAATTTCGTCACAAATACTTTCGGTGTTACCAAAATGTCTTCGCGCGGCAAGTTCGTTTTTAACGCGATATGTATCAATACCGTAATAACAAGGATCAGTATATAGCGGAGAACTGATCATAACGTGCGTTTCGATGGCGCCCGCTTTTTTCAACAAACGAATAATTTTTTTGATTGTAGTCGCCCGCACAAGCGAATCGTCTACCACAAAAATTCGCTTACCAACAATATGCTCGGGAATAATACCAAATTTAATTTGCAAACCAAGCTCTCGTCGATCATACAAGTCATTGAACGTTCGTCCCGCCTCATGATGTCGAATTAATCCATCTACTCGCGGAATACCAGATGCCGAGGAAAATCCTTGCGCAGCGGCATTTCCAGAATCTGGCACAGATATCACAACATCTGCGGAAACACGATTTTTGTATTCTTCCCACAGCTCTCGACCAAGAGCTTCTCTGACAAGTTGCGCTCTCATACCATCAAACATACTATCAGGACGTAGAAAGTAAATGTGTTCAAAAACGCAAAGCGCCTTTTTGTTTTCAGGAAGTTTTCCAACAACACGACATATTGGAGCGTCCGGATACACACTTGGAGAGACTGCTAAAATACCACCGGGATCAACTTCATAGCGAGCGCGTAAATTCAGTGTAGTTGCGATTGCTGACTCGGACGCAAATAACACGACACCTCGGCCATACGCTATAGTAAGTGGTCTATTGCCAGATGAATCTCGAATCCCATACACAGTACCACGATAAAGGACAACCATTGAAAATGTGCCTTTTAACAAATGAAGAGTCTCAACAAGCGCGTCTTCGAATATATTGCAAGAAGAAGAGGCTATCAGCGCGGCAATAAATGAGGTGTCGGTGGGAGAAAATTCTTTCGAATTATTTTCCGAGTAACCACGATCAGTACAAATACGCTCAAGTTCAGATATATTGACTAGATTTCCATTGTGAGCAATGAAGAATGGTTCTCCATTAAATACGCTTTCTATTGGATGAGCATTGGCCAGAGTACTTGCTCCGGTTGTGGAATAGCGAACATGACTAATGCCTGCTGTTCCAGGAAATTGTGTTAAATCGCAATCCTTAAACGCCACTTCTGCTCGCCCCATGCCGCGATGCACATGGTACTCAATCCCATCAAATGTAGCCAAACCAGCGCTTTCTTTTCCACGGTTCTGTTGCGCACGATTGCCAAGAAACAAATCATAAACTACAGGTGCTCCATACAAAATTTACCTTTGAAGCCGAACACCTATAAAATGACAGCATATGAATGA
>CAYIWH010000033.1:0-9349 GCA_964367075.1 uncultured Candidatus Saccharibacteria bacterium
ATACGCAAAATATTTATTTTAATTTGCTCAAAAGGCCTTTCAACGGCAAAGTGTTTATAATATTTTTCTTTTCAAGTCCTGCGCGGCGCGCTTGGCCTATGCCATATTCAATATAACTCAGCTCGCCAATAGAGTGAGCGTCTGTATCAATAACAAATTTACAGCAATATTCTTTTGCGAGTTTTATGTGCTCATCTTTTAAATCCAAACGCCAAGGATGAGCGTCAATTTCCAAGATTGTACCCGTGCGAGAAGCGACTTTGAATATTTCATTGAGATCCACGGCATATGGTGGTCTTTTATTTATAATACGTCCTGTCGGGTGAAATAATATGTCCACATTTGGGTTTTCTATAGCGCGTATAATTCTGGCTGTCTGTTCTTTTTCCGGCATATTAAATAACGAGTGCACGGCTACTCCGACTATATCAAGCTTTGCCAGAGTTTTATCATCAATATCAAGAGAGCCGTCTTTTAAGATATTGACTTCCGCTCCACTAAGAATTTTTATTTTAGCTCCTTCTTTTTGGAGTTTGTTGTTTAGCTTTTTAATTTCTTTTATCTGTCGTTCAAGTTTTTTTTCATCTGAACCGCCTGTCATCGCAAGCGCTTTTGTATGATCTGTGATTGCGATATATTCTCTCCCCAAGCGCTCTGCTTCACGAGTCATATCTTCAATTGAGTGCTCGCCGTCTGTCCAATCAGTTTGTGTCTGCAAGTCCCCGCGCACGTCGTCGTATCCTACAAGATTTGGCAATTTGTGTTTTTTGGCCAAATCTATCTCGCCTGTGTTTCCACGCATCTCCCATGGTATCCAATCTAGCCCGAGCATTTTATAAATATCTTTTTCGTTGTCGCCGGCAATTTGTTTGGTGCCTTTAAAAAGCCCGTACTCATTTAATTTGTATCCAATTTTTTCCGCGATAGTGCGAAGCGCAATATTGTGACTTTTATTCCCCACAAAATACTGAATCGTAGCGCCAAGCGATTTTTTTGGCACCACGCGAATATCCGCATCAATACCAATCTTTAATCTAACGCTTGTTTTTGTGTCGCCCTTTATCAGTACATCTTTTACTTCCTGCAAAGACGCGAAAAAATTCATAATTTCTCGCGGGCGAGAAGAGACTGCGATGATATCAATATCCCCTACTGTCTCTTTCCATCTTGCGCAAGAACCGGCAAGAATTATTTTTTCAGCAAGTTTTTTTTCTTCCAAGCGGACAATTATAGATCTTGCCAACGGAAGCGCTTCACCAAGAGGTATTCGACCTGATGAGGTTTTTTGAAATTCTATGCCTTTTAAAATTTTTGCTTCCAGTTTTTTGCCAAATCCAGGAAGTGTTTGAAGCTTGCCGTCTTTGGCCGCGCGCTCCAAATCAGAAAGATTTTTTATTTTTAGCTCCGTGTATAATTCTCTAATCATCTTTGGTCCGACTCCTTCAATAGAACTTAGTTCCGACACATTAATTGGAATTTTTTTCTTCATTTTTTCATATTCGCGTATTCTGTTTGTATCTATATATTCGACAATGCGATCCGCTATTCCTTTTCCAACTCCAGAAATTTTTCGCAACTCCAATTTGCCGTTTTGTTTATAAAGGTCAGAAATTGAATCTCCGAATACCTCAACAGAACGCGCGGCTTTTTCAAACGCACGAGGCTTAAATGGGACATCGTTCATCTCAAAAAGTTCAGCCATCTCATATAGCATCTTTGCGATGTCTTGATTGGTTTTTTGCATATTTTTATTGTAGCAGTTGACAAATATTTTAAAAGGAGTATAATGATTAAGTCACCGCTCGAAAACGGATGTGAGCGGGGAGCGTTGCTCTTTTTGTCGTAAACGAAACCCTTGCCAAAGCGAAGGAGGTCTATGCACCCGCCGTGAATCTAGGGCCAAGTCCCCAGGCCCTAATGGGGAATGTTTAGTATCCGTGCCGGCCCGGAAGACTGGCGAAAATAAAAAAATCGCAAGAGGAGACAACATGAGTCTCCCAAAGTGGGACCCGGGCTAACGTTTTTCGGGCCCTCGCATTGCGAGGGCCCCTTTTGATATAAAAAACAAAAAAATATTTGAATTGATTTTGTAATATAATAGTTATCCACACCATACCATTTGCAGAGTATCGTGATATTGTTATAATTAAATCAGGAACAAGATCGTTTACACGATAGTACAAGCAAAAGACGGAAACCAATGGGTTTCAATCATAACCACCGGCCATCATGGCCATAAATTTCCGAGCTTGCTCGCACTAGAACTTCGTTCTTTACCACCAACAATATTCAACCAAATCAAAACACTCGGACAATGCGCCGAGTGTTGAGTGTTTTTAAAGAATGTTTTTTGAATTGCGAAATTGGAGTTAAAAAATCTTATTTCTTTAATGTGGGATTGTGAGGCATTGGCTCAAATGGAGGAAGAGCTTTTGGGCGCTGGCCACCTAACAACGGATACAACATTGGCAAAATAAATATTATAACAAGATTTATCGCGCCACTAATAAGAAATAATTTCGCAAATCCATACAAATCTACAAACCATCCTCCCAATGCCGCGCCTACCGCGCTTGAAACGGTTAGTCCCCATACGCTAAATAAACTCCACTCTAATCCTTCTGATTTTTTATCCACATGGCGCGCGAAAAGCGAATAATAAGCAGCCATTAAAAATGCGGCGCTTACTCCGGCAAAAATTTCAAGTAAATACAAATGCCATTTTTCATAAACAAATAAAAAAGCGAATGGGTATAAAGCACTAAATACCGCGCCAACAATCAACACATAAAAATCATCTTTCTCTCCGTCATGCGTGTCTAGATATCTCGCAAGAGGCACCTGAACAATTGATTTTGCTATAGCATAAAGTGCCAACGCAAAACCAACGGTTTTTAGAGTCGCTCCATTTATTGACTCGGTAATAAACACAGCCAATATAGGTGCAAATAGGCTCTCGGCCATAACGGTAAAAAATAAATACAGCAACAAAATTTGCACAGCGCGATTTACAACCAAATGAATATTTATTTTCATTATTTTATATTACGCCTGAGCTTTCTTTAAAACAAGCGGTAATTTATTAAAATCCTTTTTTAGTGCGTCGAGTACCATAGTAGAACGCAATGCCGCGGCAGGATGATACAAAGGATAAATATAGATAGTTTTTAAATGAAAAAGCTTGCCGTGGTCTTGTGAAATTTTTGCAGTAGGCAGAAAATAATTCATTGAAAATCTGCCAAGTGTCGCGATAACTTGCGGCTGTATAATTTGAATTTGTTTTTTTAGATATGGCTTGTAAGCGGCAATTTCCTCTGACAGTGGGTCGCGATTTTGCGGAGGCCTTCGCTTTACAATGTTTGTGATATATACAAACTCGCGTGGTAATTTTATTGAAACCAAAAGTTCATCCAAAAGTTTTCCAGCTTGCCCAACAAATGGTCGCATTTGTTGGTCTTCGTAAAATCCAGGAGCTTCTCCAATAAACATTATTTTCGTATTTACATCTCCTTCCCCAAAAACCAAATTCGCCTCTCCAAAAAGTGGAAGGGTTTTATCATTTTTGATTTCTTTTTTTAATTGATCTAGTTGTGCTTGTTTTTCTCCCATAATCTTACAAATGGACGTCGGACGTCCATTTCGATTATTCCAACAAAAGACTTGCTATCTCTTTTTGTTGTCCTTTTCTTTTGATAATATCTACCAACGAACTATCTGCAAATTCTTTAAATTCTTTTTTGTTTTTAAACTGTTTTAAAATAATATCAGGAACGCATAATGCTGTTTTTTGCTTGCCAAGAAATTCATCCATGCTTGATCGAAATATATCTTTATCTACTTTGTGTGCTTTATTATTTAAATTTATATATGCGCCGATATGAAGCAAATACTTATTTGAATCAATGTGACGTGATTTAAATTTTCCTTGAAATAATACTCCTGTGCGATTATATTTGCTGTTAAAATACTTTGTATAGCCACCACCAAGTCGCTTCATAAATTCGCTAATTCCTCCGTCAACGCGTTGTTCAAAAAGAAAATGATAATGATTTAGATTTAGACAATAACAAATAATGTTCACAAGTTTATTTTTATGAATGGATGTCCGACGCCCATAATGAATATTCAGCGCATGTTCATATAAACTGCCAATTGGCTCAATTGTATTAAATTCGCTCATGCAACGCAAAAATCTTTTAAAATCCGTGTCGTCTAAAAAAACAGCTCGTTTATCTGTTCCTCGATTATAAATATGATAAAATTCTCCGTTGGCAAATTTTGTTTTTCGCATATAAATAGTTTATAGCACAAATGGATGTCCGACGTCCATTTGTGATTGCGATATTTATTTACGCTCATATTTGGCTATTTCAATAAGATTACCCTCTGTGTCTTTGCATTGAAAACAAAAATTGATATCAACTCACTTAAAAATGCGAACCTATATTATATCTACATTCATAAAAAGTGCTTAATCGCTTGAATAATTTGGTCTCGATATGTTTTATTTCTTGCAATATGGACAATCCCTGGTAAAATGGAAAGAAAAATAATGCCAGCGATAATTGGCAATAAATAATGATCAATATTTGGGATTGAGCTTCCTAAATAGTATCCGAGGCCAGAAAGACCAAATGACCACAGAGCGCCGCCAATAATATTATAAAAAACAAACATGTCGTAACGCATACGCCCAACCCCGGCAAGAATTGGCGCAAATGTTCGCACAATCGGCATAAAACGTGCGATAACAATAGTTTTGGCTCCATATTTATTATAAAAATATTCCGCGCGCTTTAGGTGGTCTTTGTGGAAAAAAATTGAATCATCTTTTACAAAAATATGAGGTCCAATTTTTTTGCCAAAAGCATATCCCACGCTATCTCCAATCACAGCCCCAAAAAACGCGACAATCATAAGGGGCGAAACATTTAAAAACCCTTGGGACGCCAAAAATCCCGCTGTAAATAAAAGACTGTCACCGGGTAAAAAAAATCCAATAAAAAGCCCTGATTCTGCGAATGTAATAAAAAAAATGCCGATATATCCGGCTGTCTTAATAAGTGTGACTAAATCAAAACCAAAAATAAATTCCATAATATTGAGATTATACTAGTAACGAATTTGATACAATACTTCAAGCGTCGCGCTAGCTACGAAAAGAATAACAAGCGCAAACTGTATAATCGAATTAAAAGGTAAAAATTTTATATGTCCTGGTTTATTTCTCATTTTCCTTAAAACAAAAATAACAAAAATTCCGTCTACAACAACAAAAAAACCACCTACTAAAGACATTAGCTTAATAAAGCTTGTAAGACCGGCAATAAAAAATCCCAACGGCACAATAGCAACTAGCCCCCATGCCACAAAAGAATGAATGCCTCGATCTAGTTCATATATTTTCCGCAAATCGTATCCTAATCCCAAATACGAAGTAATTACAGCGAGAAATCCAATTAAAGAGCCGATGCGTACCACAAAATTTCCCAAATAAGGAATAAGGCCTGTTAATGAGTCTGGGGTTGTCGCTATGCCAGAGGCTGATAATACTCCTGCTGTAAAAACAACATAAAGAATGGCTGGAATTGTTGTACTTACAATTATCGCTTTGCGCAATTGGCTAAAAATAGAAACTGAACCTTTCCATATATTTTTGGCGTCCGCAATTACCGAAAGACCAGAAAGCGCAAACACAAATACGCTAAACGCGAAAAACGAATTAGTACCATTTATAAAAATAATGTTTTCTAAATTTCCAACTCTAATTGCTAAATATGAAATATATAGCGTAGCCGCGATCAGTGGGGTTGTGAGCATTAGGCTTATAAAGCCGAGAGACCGAATTGATATAAGTAAAAAAATAAGCCCACATAAAATAAAAAAAAGTATTGCCCAAAATTCGGAAGAACCATATCCAATAAAAGTAGATAAAAATTTTCCGCCCAAAATGCCATAAACAATAAGAACAATATTAAAAGAAAGAATTTGTGAAAAACCGCTTATTTCGCCAGCGAATGAGCCAAAGTGTTTTCGGACAAAACCTGGCAAACGATGAGCCTCGCTATCATTGGTTACCACCTCGCCATAGGCAAGATGAATTGCAAGTACAGCAAAAAACGCAACAATTGCGCCAAACACACCGCGCCAAAAGCCTGACATAGTCACCGCATATGGAATAGCAAACATTCCGGAACCTATTATCATTCCGGAAATTAAACCTACCGCTTCCCAAAATGGAGATATAAGCCTTAGCATTATTTATGGCTCAATCACGTGTCTAGCAATGCGCTTGTCAATCAATTTAAAAACCCAAAGTACCAACAATATTAAAATTGTAGCTACAACCGAAACAGTATACATATGAAATCCAACAGCCATACCAATCGCGGCTGTAGCCCAAAGTCCGGCCGCTGTGGTCAATCCATATACATAATCCTCTTTTAAAAAAATAAGTCCGCCTCCCAAAAAGCCAATACCTACAACAATTTGAGACGCAATACGCGACGAATCATATGCAATGGACACTCCACTTCCAGGAAAACCACTTACTGATAAAATCGTAAAAAGGGTTGAGCCCAACGCAACTAATGTAAACGTCCTCAATCCCGCCTGCTTTCCGCGACGCTCGCGTTCAAAACCAATAAGCCCTCCCAAAAATATTGAGAGAACAAGTTGACCAATCATAGCAAGGGTCGCGTTGTCTATCATAAAATTTATTCTTGAATTAATTTTTCTTTTTTAATAACATCTATCACTTTTTCAACCAGTTGTTTTGGATCTGCATCATATATAATCTTGCCAGGCCCGCGATGCGATGACTCCACAATTTGTTTTATTAAATCCGCGGTTCCGCCGACCCCCAACAAAATACCTATTGGCTTGTCGTCCTCAAACGCGATGGTAAATTCATTTAGCGTCCCCATTCTGCCACACCCAATGATAATAGCATCAGAAGCTCTTGTAAGAAGTAAATTGCGTCCTGAATATCCTTGGCCAGTATAGATAATCATATCCATATAATCTAGCGGCAAATGATATCCTTCTACATGTTCTCTTTCAGAAAACGCTGGAGAAAAACCGATAGAAAACCCGTTGGCTTCTTTTGCTCCAATTGCCGCCCACAATGGAAATCCAGTGGTTGCGCCAGTGGTTAATACAGCATTGTGCGCGGCGATCTGATTGCCTAATTCTTTTGCTTTATCCAACGCATCAGGCGCGCAATGTCCTGTCTCCGCCGCCCCCGATACGCAAATTTTATATTTTAAGTGAATGTGTTTCCCATCCATAGATTTATGGTATCACAAAGTATCGATAATACAAAAATAGCTACGGAGAAATCTCATTTTCAATACGACGTTGTAGCTTATACCCATTCCCGTGACTCAACATTCCAAGATATGATTGGACTGTTTCTATCTTCCCATCCTTGGCCTGTACATTGCGCAACATTCTTTTCTTGGTCGCTGTACGCAAAACCCGATGATTAGGAAAATGAACCCATCCAAGAAAATCTACTCCCGGGGCGATTGTTTTAATAAAAACTTTATTTGGATGTAGCGAAATTTTTAGCTCTGTTTCAAGAAATCTTGATATGGTCGGCACAATACTCTCCAAGTATTTTTTACTTTCATGTAAAATCACGAAGTCATCCGCATAACGCACACAGTGTTTAATTTTTAACTTGCGTTTGAGAAAATGATCAAAGTCATTCATATAAACATTTGCGAGCAGTTGACTGGTAAGATTACCAAGCGGCAATCCAACACACTTTCTGTCTTTTGTGTGAAAACTGTCAATTACTTTACTCAAGAGCCACATCGTATCATCCTCTTTAATGTATCGCCTCAAAATGCTTTTTAAAACTCTATGATCAATGCTTGTAAAAAACTTTCTAATATCACATTTCAAAACCCAAGCTGTTCGCGTGTGGTTACAGGAAACAATTCGAGCGTAATCTCGAAATCGATTCATCGCACGATGCGTACCCTTGGCGCGGCGACATGAGAAAGAATCAAAGATAAATTTCTGATCAAGATGCAAATACAAAATTCTGTAAATGGCGTGATGTAGCAACCTGTCGCGTACGCTTGCTTTATGGATATCGCGTGGCTTTGGATCGTTGATTTTAAACGCATGATATGGGCCATGTCTATACACCTTACTCACAAGTTCGCTATTGAGCACAAAAATGTTACTCAAAAGTTGCAAAGAAAATTGCTCTACATCTTTACGCTTTCGCTTGCCGGAGAGAAATTCACGCCAAGCCACAAGCAAATTTTCTGTAGAAATGATACTATAGAAAACATGGCGCGGCAACAAACTTACTCTCTCTCTCTCTCTCTCTTGGTGGCATCTCCATCTTGAGCAGAATCAAAGAGGGATATTTGTTTTGGATAAATATTTCTCCTCATATAGCTAAAAGTTCTCGCTATACTATTGGTGCAAGAATTGAAAATAAGTTTCTCGACCTTTTAGAGCTGTCATATACTGCCTATTTTACCGAAAAAGAGAAGAAAATGGAAAAAGTCGCTGAATGTATACTCATTAACGACTCTCTCAAATTTCTCATTTCTATTGCGTGGGAAGGAAAGTTGATATCCAATAAACAATGTGAGGATGTCGCCTTGAAACTCGACGAGGTAGGCAAAATGCTTGGCGGCTGGAAAAACAGTTTAGCAAACCTTGAAAAGAAAAACCGCGCTGTATAAGCGCGGAAAGAAAATACTTTCGGAAGCGGAACACAAACTCATTGTTCGGATTCCACTTGTTCGTGGACTTCGCCCAATTGTTGTTGAGCCACAAACCATTGGCATCACGGTTGAGGTTGAAAACGTTCGGGTTACCGTCACGGTTAGTATTGTGTAGTGCGTCATCCTTGCCACTGCCCGTCTAAAAAGAGAATGGGGCTGTATTTTATTTGGGAACAAGATTCCACCAACGCATTACACCAAGTTTTTTCTTTTTTGTTGATAACCATACAGGCACTCCGCAGGAAGTCGTAACCGCCCGCGCTCTCGATCTGTATGTATCGGAAAGGTCTTGAAAAGCCATAACCGTTCAATACCAACCAATCTTACTTAAATGTAACAGGTTTTTATAAAATACAAAAGTATCAAAACATCCAAAGGTCAAAAACTCAAAACAAGAAAAAGAACAAAGGATTTAAGATTCTAACTTGCGGAAGCGGAACACAAACTCATTGTCCGGAAGCCACTTGTCCGTGGACTCCGCCCAATTGTCGTCGAGCCACAAACCATTGGCATCACGGTGGAGGTTGAAAACGTCCGGGTAACCGTCACGGTCAGTAATCTGCTTCATAGCAACTAACATCCAATTCGTAGTTGGG
>CAYIWH010000034.1:0-8182 GCA_964367075.1 uncultured Candidatus Saccharibacteria bacterium
CATGCTACCAATGCTGGCACCGCATGGGTATTACCGATGTATCTCATCTTGTTCAGTTGGGGTAATTTATTTAGATGTATGACATCCAAGCGAATATACTACATCTTTTTATTTTTCATTAGTCTTTCCACAAATTATTGGCAGCATACTTCAATACGACATCGACACAGCTCGAACAATAACCTTGTTGCAATAAATTTTTCACCATAGCGTCATATTTTTCGGATTGTTCTTCATCACGCGTCCGCGCTTTGGTAATAATACGACTAATGTCGCGCACAGAAGTCATCAGTTTCTTTTCAATCGCCTCTTTAAGAGGCTCATAACTACTATAGCTAATCTTTGTACCGCGACGACTAGCCGCCCACAAATAAGCGATTACTTCTTGCCGAAATCCATCAGCTACGGATCCAATAATGGCAATTTGTTCTTCGATTGATTTCAAGAAACCCTCATCAGGTTGCAAATCTTCCTTTGTGTTGCGATCCTTAACTTTTGTCTTATTGATATACGCCTCTGCATGGTCAAGATAATTCTGAAATAAAGACTCAGCCTGTTCTCTATATGAATAGACAAATGCTTTGGTAATTTCTTTTTCCAAAATTTCCAAATATTCCTTATGAATAGTATTTTGTAGAAAATCCAGGTATTGCTTTAATGTATCGTCAGATAATCCCTCTTCCTGCGTTTTATTGATTAATGCTGCGCGCACATTAATCGGATTGATGCAATTACCATTACTATTGTCCGACAAAGCGTTACCCAGCGCCTTCATGATGAAACGAGTTGAAATGCCACTCATTCCTTCGCGTTTGGCATCTTCGCGCAATTCGCGGACATCAATCTTTTTTGTCTTTCCTTTTTCTACGATCTCTTCGCCATTATAAAGCCTAAGTTTTGTAAGCAAATCGCACTTTGCGGTCTGTTCAAGTCGCGAAAGAATCGCAAACATTGATGCAATCTCAAGCGTATGTGGCGCCACATGCGCGGTAAAATCAGAATGTTTTAAAATCTTCTGATAAATTTTGACTTCTTCTGTAAGCCGCAAATTATAAGGAACCTTCACTACCACAATACGATCCAAAATCGCTTCATTGGTATGGTCAGCCTTAAATTTTTGCCATTCCGCTTCATTTGAGTGTGCGACGATAACCGTATCTACGTACACCATGCCGTGGCGCCCTGGAGCAGGAATCACTTTCTCCTGTGTCGCGGTAATCATTGCGTGAAGATATTCTGTTTCATTTTTGAAAACTTCAATAAACTCCACAATACCGCGATTACCAACATTTAACGCTCCATTGAGATTCAAAACTCGAGGATCGCCTTCGGTGTACAAATCAAGTTTAGAAATATCCTCGCTTCCGATAAGCACCGAGGTGTCTTGATTGTTTGGGTCTACAGGCGGCACAATTCCAATTCCACGATGATTCCGTTTCGAAAATTCTACCATTTTTACAGGCACTTCTTCAAAATGTCCGCCAAATTCTTCTTTCAACCTATAACGACACACGGGACATAAATCTCCTTCAATATGCACACAGAGCACTTGTTCGAAATCTTTTCTCAAATGCCGCGGGATCAAGTGCAATGGTTCTTCATTCATAGGACAGCCGTGTATAGCAAAAAACGCCTCACCCTCCTCAAGTCCATTTTGAAGTTTTTCAGTAAGAGAACTCTTTCCGGAGCCTACCGGACCCATCAGATAAAGCACCTGGCGGCTTTCTTCGCCCTTCATCGCGGCAGATTGAAAATATCTTGCAATCTGTGCGAGTGTTTTTTCAATTCCAAAAAACTCGTCTTCAAAAAATTTGTAAACTTTAATTTCATCGTCCTTGAATAGTCTCTTTGTGCGAGAATCATCGGTGGTAGCAAGAATATCTCGAACACCACCCTTCATAATAACATCATAAAGCCTGCGATGTGCCAGTTTGACTGTGCTAGAACCGGCTTTTAGAAATTCAAGATAATCAAGAAGAGTCCCCGTCCAATCTCTTGTTGTTTTGCTTGCTCTATCACGCTCGATGATACTTTTAAATGAGTTGCCTATTGTATTCGGTTGATCTGTCATACTTTCCTCCTGCGGACGAAGTTGTCAATCCTTATTAGGTTTAGCAAACTGGCAAAATGCTGTCAAACATTGTATAGTAAAAACACAAAATTGAAAAAATAATTGAAAATGAATTTATTAAAATGCGCCTGTAACTCAATGGCAGTCGGCGGTTGTAGGCACGCCCCGCACCATCGGCCCTTATCGACCCGTAGCTCAATGGTAGAGCAATCGTCTTATACACGATGGGTTGGAGGTTCGAATCCTCCCGGGTCGATGGTGCGGGATGAAAATCCTAGTGTGCCAAAAAATTACACAAAATCCAGACACATTGTCTGGATTTTGTGTGGCTACGATAACTTAGTAGCAAGACTGAATTCTTTGACAAATTTGGCAAATTCTTCGCGCTCCATTGTTTCTTCTTTTATTAATTTGGAAGCCAAAGCGTCAAGCGCTTTGCGATGCTTGGTAAGAGCATTTAGCGCGGTTTTTAAAGCTGTCTTCATAAATCGGGATACTTCCGAATCAATGAGTTTTGCTAAAGATTCTGAATAGTTTTTTTCGTTTCCTATATCACGCCCCAAAAATACATGTTCTTCTCTTCCGCCCCACGCAAGCGGACCTACTTTTTCTGACATACCATATTTTGTGACGAGCGCTCGCGCAAGATCAGTCGCTTTCTTTAAATCATCCGAGGCTCCTGTGGTAAGTTCTTTAAACACAGTAAGCTCTGATGCGTATCCTCCTAATGATACGGCCAAATCAGAAACAAAATGCGATTTTGAATACAAGTGCCTATCTTCTGTAGGCAATTTTAAAGTAAATCCGCCAGCGCGTCCTCGCGAAATAATAGAAATTTTATGAACCGGATCTGTAGCGGGGAGCACCGCTGATACAAGCGCGTGTCCTGCCTCATGATACGCGGTAATCTTTTTTTCATTTTCTGAAAGAAACGCGCCTTTGCGTTCAGGGCCCAAAAGCACTTTTTCAATTGAATTTAATAAGTTGAGTTGTGATACTTCTTTTTTGTTTTGGCGACCGGTTAAAATAGTCGCTTCATTCACCAAATTAAATAAGTCTGCGCCGGAAAATCCCGGAGTTCGCTCGGCAACATGCCTCAAATTTACATCTTTTGCCATTGGCTTGTCTTTAGAATGAATGCGCAAAATTTCTTCTCTATCATTTATGTCGGGCAAATCCAACACAACTCGTCTATCAAAACGCCCGGGGCGAAGAAGCGCTGGATCCAATACATCAGGGCGATTTGTCGCCGCCATTACAATTACTGATTCGTTTGTTTCAAATCCATCAAGCTCCACAAGAATTTGATTGAGCGTCTGTTCTCTCTCGTCGTGTCCTCCTCCAAGCCCAGCTCCACGATGTCTGCCTATCGCATCAATCTCATCTATAAACACAATTGATGGCGCTGATTTCTTTGCCATTTTAAATAAGTCGCGCACGCGAGACGCTCCTACTCCTACAAACATTTCTACAAACTCGGACGCTGAAAGATGAAAAAACGGCACGCCCGCCTCACCCGCAACAGCTTTTGCCATCAATGTCTTGCCCGTGCCGGGAGAGCCCATCAAAAGCACTCCTCTTGGAATTCGTGCGCCCAAATCAACAAATTTTTTCGGTGCTTTTAAGAATTCTACAATTTCAATTAATTCTTCTTTTGCCTCACGAGCGCCAGCGACATCTTTGAAAAGCACGCGCTCTTTTTTGTTGTTTGGGTCAATCATCCTTGCGCGAGATTGCCCAAAAGTGAACGCTTGTACATTTGAGCGCTGAACTTGCCGCGCGGTCATCCAGAAAAAACCAATTACCAATAAAAACGGCAAAAGGAAAGGAAGAATTATGCCAAGCCAATAATAAATCCCCGATGGATTTTGCACATCAATTACAACTTTTTGAAGTTGGGCTTCCGGCACACCATAATTTTTAAAAGTCTCGGAGAGCGCTGATTCGTTTTCTTTTTTTGCTGTAAATTCTTTGCCGTCGTTCAACTGCACTGTCAAATCAGAATCACGAATAGTGATTTGTTTTACTTCTCCTGCGTTTATTTTTTGTACCAACTCTGAAATAGAAATGCTCGGCGCTTCTTTAAAATTGCCTGCGAAACTAGTATATAGAAGCGCTAATGCGAATAAAATAAAAAGCGCTCCCATCAAATTTTTCGAGATCATTTTCATAATATATACATAGTATAAATCAAATAAATAACTAAAACAAACTTATATTAAAATAGTGCGCTATATATCCAATCATGCGTACCAACAGTTAAAAATAAAACACTGTCGTTGTTTATAAATCTAAACAAAACTCTATATTTTTTATCTATGCGAAAACTCCACAATTCTTGATGTTTTGGCTCCAATTTTTCTGTACGCAATGACGGATGAAAAACATTTTTTCGAAAAAGCTTTTCTTGTTTTTCTGTTTTTTTCTGAATGTCACTTGGCAGTTCCCGATAACGACTTTCAAATTCTGCTGTCACAAAAATTTTCATAGGCATTGTTTTCTCAATTGCCGCAGAGAAGATATTTGTTTGATTTTTCCATTTTTGTAATCTTTCTCTGCTTTATCAAGACTACTCAAAAAACCCTCGTTAAACAAACCGAGGTGAGCGGCAAGTCGTTCAAATTTGTCTGCGTCCAATTCCACAAGTATTTTTTTCTTGTGAGTTGGCGACATAGTGATTGCGATTGAGTTCATAATATTAAAATACCATATAATATAAAATAATACAATAATAAATCCAAAACACAGTTATTATAGAGACTTGCGGAGCGAGACGGCGCGAGCGGGAGCAATTTTTCAGTAAGAAAAATATGCGTGCTCTAGAATGACTATGTTTGTGGAGTATTTTTTTGTATCAAAAAAACCGCCAGTAACCGCTTTGTTTCTTTTTTAAAACATTGCATTAATTACTTAACGGTTGTGCCAGGCGGGGTATTGATACCCCCGCCTGGCGTCTCGCGCGCAGCTATCTAGCCGCGCCACCCCTGCTGTTGTCGCCGCTTGTCCCAAGCGGGTTTCGAGAAGCCCCGCTCGGTCGTCGGCTGCGCCGGATTGCGCCGGCTGCCGCGCTGCTCACGCTCGGCTTCCCGAGCGACGGTTTCGGACGTCTTCGCGCCGAGATTGTAGAGCGTTGCCGTCGTGACCCCGAGAGCGTTGACCTTCTCCCGGAAAGTTGACAAAGCCAACGCCGCAACGATCTGCTCCTCCACCTGCGCCGTCATCCCGATGGAGCTGGCGAGGTCCCGGTTGTGGGTCGCCTTGTTCTCCAACGTGATGCGCTGGCACTCGGCCACCACATCCCCCAGCCCATTGACGATCTCGCGGCAATCGACGGCATCCTTGCTGAATGCCACCGCCTTCAGCGCCTCGCGCGCTGCCGCGATCCGCGCAACCACTCCGGAGAAGTCCGCCTTCGGATTCTTCTCGGAGTGGAACAGCAACTCGCGCTCGGCCCCCGAGATGATCCCACCGGCCGCAAGAACGGTGATCGGATGGCTATCGCGGAATGCGATGGCCATCGCAACCAACCTGTTGACGAGCTCCGCGCCGGCCTCGATGACCGGCTTGCCGTCATCCGACTTGCCCTCCGCGGTCACTTCCTCGCGGTCGAAGAGCAACCCGGCGTTGATGAGCAACGCCATGAAACTCACGTGCAGTTCCTTGGCGGCATAGTTCGCCGCCGCCTGTCCTGAAGCTGTCAGCTTCAGGAACACACGAGTCCCCGACGACACCTCCTCCGCAGGCGTCGGCGATCCCACATGCGCCACCGCTTCCGGCTTTACCTCGACCATCTTCCCGTCCTTCGCCTCGAACGTCTTCTTCGCCATGGTTGTATCTCCTTTTCCGTCCGAGCTAAACTCGGACTTTGTTTTCACCAGTGCTATGGCAAGCACTGGTTACAGTTATAATTTTGCTTCGCGGTGGGAGTCCGACACCCTCTTGCTCTTGTGGTATCGGACTCCCGGTTCTCACGCCAGCCGGAGCTCGCGCTCCAGCCGGCGCCTCTGTGCGATCAAATCGCGCAGCGCGATGCCGCCGAAGAGCTGCAAACTCCGTGCCACCGAAGTGGCGGTGGAGAGCCCATCTTCTTTGAGCGTGGCCGTGAAGCCACTCTCGGTCATGATCGCCCGCGCCTTGTCAGCGCGCAACTCATGACCCCCCCGACATTCCACCCCGAGCGCCGAAGCCAGCTGACTGCCGGCGCGGCGCTCCTCTGACGTCTCGATCGCCCGAATGCTCCGGGCGACCACCTCGATCTTCTGCTCGAGGTGCGCGCGTCTCCGCGCGCGTGTTACCTTGCTCATATCAACTCCTTTCCGAGGTCACTCTGCTATACGCAGGCGCCTCTTTTTGTGTTTCGTCCACTATATTCGGTAAGGGCCCTGTGGCCCTCAATCAAGCTTCATTATGCCCCCATTATACTCCTTTTTAGAAATTTGTCAAGCGCTTTTGTCATAATTCTAAAGATAGTCTAGAATATCCTTATTTTTCAACAAAAAAACTGGTACGCCGCAAAGCGATACCAGCTGTATTACACTAAAAATTCAATTTAGAAAGAAATGGGCTCGTTATTGATTGCCCCTACAACTTCAATGCCGGGCAAAGCCTTATTGATATGTTGCTTCATCCCAATGTGGGCATCTGGCGACCCATGAACAGTCGCCACCTTTTTTGGATTGAGCGGGACGATGAAATCCCGCGTAGTCTTCCATGGGTCACTGTGACCAGAACGGCGCACAGTATAGACCTCACAGTTGACCGCGCAGTCCACATCCCATACATCCAATTTACCATTACGGCTAACGCGCTCGTGATGAAAACTTACAGGTTCTCCCTTTTGAATTTGGGAGATTTTTCGTCCGGCCGTACCATCCGCCAAATAGCCGGTAAACAAGACGGCGTTGTTTTGATCATTCAACCATTCCTCGGCATACATTACCGAAAGGCCCAGCTCCATCATTCCTTGCGTGCAAGCCACAATACCAGCGCCGGGCCACCTTGCAAGCGCTAGGCGAAAATCATTGTCGCTTCTCTGAAAACCTTCTTCTGATTCGTTCCTGCCAAGATAAATAGGCAGAGGCGCTTTAATTTGTATATCGTTTTCGCACCATTGCGGAGTGGTTTCAAAAATCCACATGCAGTCTCACATCGCACCATCAAGCGCCACAGGCAAACCCGCCTTCACAAGCGGATCAACAATCTGCGATCCGGAAATTCCAAATTGTGGGATCAGAAGCTTCCCATTGCGCTCCCACACTCGCTTGGCAATTGCCACGATCTCTTGTTCTGCCTGCTTGCAATCAGGCAATGGCTCAAAAAGAGCCCCATGCATACACTCAATCGTCAGCAAGTCCGGATTCAAAAAATCATTCGGCACGCGCGCCGCGCGTACAAACGCCTGATCATCAAGCGACAAGTCGCAAGCATGTATAATGTGCTTGTCTTCCGGAGTCGCAACCAAAATGATTGCCGCTCCTTTGATGTGTCCAGCCCCACGAAAACTCATCTTGTATCCTAAAGCTGGCTCAAACCAGCCCTCATTTTCAACCACCTCAATACGATTGAGAAGTGGTTCTATCTCTGCCTCTGTATACAAAAGAGGCTGTGATCGTTCTCTACGCGCAAGCCTTTCTGCGGCAATTCGATAAGAATCGTTGAGTTGAAGCTCAACAAGTCGCTTTGTAGCCAATGTTGCGAAAATCCGCATTCTCGGCTGTTCTCGCGCCACATTGAGCACAAACCCAATGTGGTCTAAGTGCCCGTGCGTAAGCGCCATAAAAAGTTTTTCATTTTGTGGCATTCTTGGAGTATGAATTCTTCCGCCACGTTGTTCATCGAACTTTAATCCGGCGTCAATTAAAAATGCGCCGTAATCATAGCATGAACGGCCGACCTCTTGGCCGCCACCTAGCGCTGTAAATATATTCATCTTGTCCTTTCCTTTCTTTCTTCGTTTTTTGTATTGTGTTTCCCACAACCGCTTAACGTACAAACTACTTTTGATTGAAGTCCGCCATACCACAAAGATGGAAGTCGGGCGTGAAACAGGGGTTGGACACAAATCACTTGTGGGGTGGATTTTTTAAGATTGGAAAATTTAAATTGAATACG
>CAYIWH010000035.1:0-8150 GCA_964367075.1 uncultured Candidatus Saccharibacteria bacterium
AGACAATAAAACATCAATCTGCCACTTAATTACCGAGAGCGGAGAACGTAATTCGTGGGACATTATACTGATAAATTCTGATTTTGCCCTAGATGCTCTGGTAACTTGTTCAAATGAGGAAACAATAACGTGGCCTATTATAAATAAAATTGCGGTTACAAAAAGCGCGGTCAGAGCCACTATCTCTGGTTCATCATAAAAACGTTGCCCAATAATATATATCGCAAAAATCGTTGAGCAAATCACTACGCCCATGAGAACAAATAAAAATTGCGGGCATCCCCACAAGCCAACTTTATATTGCGCGCAGTGTTTTTTAATATTCAATGACTCAATAATATTCATATATTTTTATAATACCACCTTATTGCAAAGCACAAAAAATATTGCTAGGGTATTTTGAGAATACCCTAGCAAAGGAGCGAAAATGAACTTTCACAAAATCATGCGATATGGGTCGTTGCGTTTGGAAATCCAAACAAGTTCCTTGCCAAACGGGATCATTATTGTGTCTGCGCGCGACGAAACCGCAAAAAAGGTTTCGCTTGGCATCGGAATTCGTAGCGGGTCTCGTTATGAAACCACTTCGTTTAATGGTATTAACCACCTTATAGAGCATCTTGTTCTTGAAGGATCTGCTGCGTGCGACAATAGATTTATAAAAGAAGCTGAGTATTCCGGCGCTAGTTTTGGCGCAGAGACAGGCAGAGAACATGTTTTCTATAAGCTGGATGCCCCATCGTGGAATAAAGCTACAAAACTGTTTCCGTTATACGCCAATGCCATTATCAACCCACCATTTAACGATGTTTCCTTTTTTGAACACGAAAAAAAGGTTGTCTTAACTGAATTGAAAAGCGATATTGATAACGCAGAGGCCTATGCGGATGATGCAATGTTTGCGCTCCTGTTCCCAAATCAAAGCATTGGTCTTCCGATACACGGACGCGAAGAAACAATCAGAAAAATTACCAGCAAGAAGGTCGGCGAGTTGCATAAACAATATTATACCCCCAAACGCATCATTGTGATTGGCGCCGGATTGGTGCGGCACAACGAGCTGGTAAAACTCGCAAAACAATTCTTCGGTCATCTTTATGGACGCAGAATAAATGATTATTTTGTTGTTCAGCATGCAACGAAAGTAAATAATATTGCACGCCATATTTCACAGCGATCATCGAATGAATCGTCTTATCTTGCCATAGGATTTGATGTTTCTAACATCATGAGGTCTGATAGAGACAAATCTGCTTTTATTCTGCTCGCATCTATTTTGGGGAGTGGCTCTTCAAGTCGGCTTTTTCAAAAACTACGAATAGGCCGTGGTATTGGGTACGATGTACAAATGCGCCCATGGTTTTCAAGAAGCGTCGTCGTTGCTTTCATTAATGTAGATTGTCATGAATTACAAGACCTTGATACGGCGGAACAGATAATACGGGTCGAGATTGAGTGCACTCAAAATACATTGGTCCCAAAAAGCGAATTGCGCGGGCATATTGAACAACTTCGCAGAGATATTCGAAACGAAATTAACAATCCTGATGTTTTGTGCCAAGAGTTACTTCACCATGTTTTAGTAAAACGACCGTGGGATCTTTATAAAGAATATCATGAAATAGCAAAAGTGAGAGCCGCTGATATTCGGCGTGTTGCAAAAACATATCTTGATCTTAATAATTACGCCGTAGTTCGTGTTGAGGGAACAAAAAATATTCACACGACACAGACTTGACAAGCGTTTATCTATTTGCTACTCTAAAATAGTCCATGGTTATCATGGATTTTTTTATTAATCCGCTGGTCACTAAACACTGGCGACTAATCACTTATGTATATGTTAGACATCAAAAATTTTGGGATGGCGCTCGATCAATTAGCCGATGAAAAAGGAATTTCAAAAGAAAAAATCGTAGAAACCATAGAAATGGCCCTGGCGGCGGCATACAAAAAAGACTATGGAGAAAAGCCGCAGATTATTCGAGCTAAATTTGATTTAGCGACAGGAAAGGCGGAATTTTGGCAAGTAAAAACTGTTGTGGACGACACAATAATCAAATCAGAAGAGGAAATCGCAACCGAAGAGGCCGCAAGAGCTCTTGGAAACCAAACACAAGATCAACACAGCCAAGATTATGCAGAAGAAGAAATATTGGATGGTTCAACAATAAAAAAAGTACGATTCAATCCAGAGCGTCATATCATGATTAATGATGCTAAAAAAATCAAAAAAGATACTGTGGTAGGCGATGAGCTTACATTTCCATTAGAAACGAAAGATGATTATGGACGAATTGCTGCACAAACCGCAAAACAAGTTATTTTACAACGCCTCAGAGAAGCTGAGCGTGATGCCTTATATGAAGAGTTTGCGTCAAAAGAAGGCGAGGTGGTCAGTGCCATTGTACAGCGCGCGGAAGGAAAAATGGTATTTTTGGATATTGGAAGAGGAACGGGAGTATTACCATTTGACGAACAAGTTCGCGGAGAACGATATCGCATTGGGGAACGCATTAAAGTATTGGTGCTTCGCGTAGACAAAGGGACTCGTGGCCCAGGTATTTATCTTTCGAGATCTCACCCACAATTAGTATCAAAAATGTTTGAAATTGAAGTACCGGAAATTGCTTCAGGAGTTGTAGAAATTAAATCTGTCGCGCGCGAAGCAGGATCTCGCACAAAAATCGCTGTGTCTTCACATCAAGAAGGTGTAGATCCGGTTGGATCGTGCGTTGGCCAAAAAGGCACTAGAGTTACTACTGTAATATCAGAATTAGGTGGAGAAAAAATAGATATTATTCCGTGGAACGAAAATTTAAAAGATTTTATTGGCACATCTCTTTCCCCAGCCAAAGCTCTCGATGTAGAAATTAATGAACAGGCTCGCAACGCGCGGGTAACTGTAGCGGAAGATCAATTGTCGCTTGCAATCGGCCGTGGAGGACAAAATGTACGTCTTGCCGCCAAACTTACAGGGTATAAAATTGACATACAATCTCGAACTGGCGAGACAGTAGCCGAGGCTACCACCGAAGGCGAAGTCTCCGGCACTGGAATTGCTAGGGAATAAATTCTACTTGAGTCTTTCTTCAAGCAATGCTAGATCTGATTTGATAGTATTCCAAACAATTTCTAAATCAATTTGATAATAATCATGAATTGCTCGGTCTCGGAAACCGACGATATCGCGCCACGGCAAATCAATGCTTTTCTTTGTATCTTCTGAAATCTTTTTTGAAAGCTCACCAATAAGCGCGAGTTGCATAATAATTGCACTTTGTGTTTTCTGATCTTTCAAAAAATCTTCTTTGCTCATTGTCCCTACAAAGTTGTGGATTTTAGCGATTGCTTCGTGTATTTGTTCAATATATACACTATCTTTTTTCATATATTGTTTTAAGATCTTCCATCACATAAGGTTTCACAAATTTATTCAAGCTTTGTTCGGTCACTACATCAACTTTTTTATTGAGAATATTTTCTAATTCATGAATAAAACGCATATATAAAAACAATCCCATTGGGGAGCCAAGGCGCACCAACACATCAACGTCGCTAGTATCATTGCCTTGATTGCGAGCTAGAGAACCAAAAATTCCTGCATATTCTATGCCATATTGCTCAAAAACAGGAGCGGCTTTTTTTCTTACTTCTTCTACTGTAATCATATTAATATAAATATTATCATAAAATAACTTCGTAAGCAATTGCTCGCCAAAAATGGCGAAGTGTTTGGGACAGGCATTGCTGTGGAATAAAAAGAACTGAGATTTCTCTCAGTTAATTTGCGTATTTATAGACAAATATTACTTGGGATGTCCATTTGTAGGATAAAGAACTATTGCTATAAAATATACACCAATTCCAATTGCCCAACTTTCAGTTGCAACTCCAATAACAACAGACCCAAAAATAATTTGTAAAATTTCAAAAAACATCTAGAATTCCTCCTTTCCGTCAACAATAATAGCAAATTATATTTTATTTGTCAATATCGCCCATTTGAGTAATTTTGATTATAATTGATTTTATTGGGTCGTTTGTAAAAAGGCGGGCTTAATTTTTGAGAAGCCTTGCGGAGCGCGACGGCGCACCGCCCATTTTGGGCGAGCCTCTCCAATGGCGGGAGCATAAAATCAATTCGGAAACCTTGTTTGAACGATTAAGTTTCTGTTAGTGAAGATAAGGTTTCCGAATTGATTAAGAAAAATATTCGTGCTTCGAAAAATTTAAGCCTCACTTTTGTTTATTAAACAAATTATTAATTTAACATAATTTTGTTATGACAATTGAACAATTTGCGCTATTTACATCGGTTGTGTCTATTTTATTCGCACTTTGGCTCCGAAGAGGCGTGGCAAAATTTCCTGAAGGCAACCCAAAAATGATTGAGATTGCGGAAGCAATCCGCGAAGGCGCGCGCGCATTTTTGCGCCGTGAATTTAAAGCAATATTTATTGTTGGAATTGTGATTGTCGGCATTCTTTGGACCACTCAACCAGAAGGCAAAATGGTCGCGTTTGGATTTGCTATCGGCGCTCTTGCGTCAGCTATGGCGGCATATATTGGCATGAAAACAGCTGTAATGGCAAATTCACGCGTCGCAGAAGGAGCTAGAGATGGCATGAAAAAAGCGTTTAACCTTGCATTTCGAGGAGGAGCTGTCACAGGATTTTTAGTAGTAGGGCTTGGCCTTTTGGTAGTCGCAGGATTTTGGACGTGGACTCATAACATACAAGTGCTTGTTGGCGTTGGATTTGGTGGTTCTCTTATTTCGGTATTCTCGCGGCTTGGAGGAGGTATTTATACAAAAGCGGCTGATGTTGGGGCAGATTTGGTCGGAAAAGTTGAAACAGGCATTCCAGAAGATGATCCAAGAAACCCCGGAGTCATAGCAGACCTTGTGGGAGACGCGGTTGGCGATTGTGCCGGCATGGCCGCGGATCTTTTTGAAACATACGCTATCACACTTATTGCGGCAATGCTTTTGGGAGCAAGCTTATTTGCAGGAGCTGACGCGGCAATACTTCTTCCGTTACTCCTCGGAGCCGTTGCGATTTGGGCATCTATAATTGGTTTTTGGTTTGTACGTATTTCCGGCACAAAAATTATGCAAGCTCTATACAAAGGGCTTATAGTATCTGGCGTATTTGCGATAATTGGTTTTTATTGGGCCACTCAATCAATGAGCGCTCATTCCGATAATACAACATTTATTGATATTACAAAGTTGCCGTTGTTTGCGGACAAATTATTTCAATCTACATTAATAGGACTTGTAATTACATTTTGTATTGTTGTTATCACCGAATATTACACTTCCAAACGATTTCGCCCTGTTCGTTCAATCGCACAAAGCTCTGAATCTGGACATGGAACAAATATTATTACCGGACTTGCGGTGTCTCTAGAATCTACAGTACTCCCAGCCATTGTTATTGCGGTTGGTTCTTTTATGGCATATCAAATAGCTGGGCTTTATGGAGTAGCTTTGGCAAGCGTCTCAATGCTTTCAATGGCAGGAATAATTGTAGCAATTGATTCGTTTGGTCCAATAACCGACAACGCCGGAGGAATTGCAGAAATGGCGGGACTTCCAAAAGAAGTTCGTGACATTACCGATCCTTTGGACGCTGTTGGCAACACAACAAAAGCAGTTACCAAAGGATACGCGATTGCTTCTGCGGGCCTTGCCGCAATGATATTGTTTTCCGCATATAGTTCTGAATTGATAATACGAAAAATAAGCGCCTCATTTGAGCTTTCAGATCCAATCGTTATCGTCGGCATTTTCTTAGGTGGGATGCTTCCATATATTTTTGCTTCGCTCGCGATGCGCGCAGTTGGCAAAACCGCCGGAAGCGTAGTACAAGAAGTACGAAGACAATTTAAAGAAATCCCGGGAATCATGGATGGCACAGCAAGGCCTGATTACGCAAAAACAGTGGATATTGTGACAAAAGCGTCAATCAAACAAATGATTTTGCCAACACTTATTACTATTCTTTTGCCGGTTTTGGTTACATGGTATTTTGGCGCGAAAGGACTTGGCGGATTTTTGATTGGTGTTATTGTAACTGGATTTTTTATGGCGATCTCAATGACATCGGGTGGTGGCGCGTGGGATAATGCAAAAAAATATATTGAAGAAGGAAAATTTGGCGGCAAGGGCTCGCCCGCCCATCAAGCGGCTGTCACAGGAGACACCGTCGGCGACCCATACAAAGACACCGCCGGTCCGGCCATCAACCCAATGATTAAGGTAGTCAATATTGTAGCGTTGCTTTTGGTCCCATTTTTATAAAATTGAGCAACATCAGATGTTGCTCAATCAAAGTATTGTAGTATTGTAAAACGCTTCCGCTCCTTTTGCGGCCGTCACCATATGAATTGCCGCGTCATAGCTTTCACGAACCGCGTGCTCATTTATATCTACACCGCTTAAAATATTTGAAAATCCGTCCTCGCTCATATATGCTCTGCCGTCTATTTTACCGCGATCGCACAATATAACTACTTTTTCGTTTTTTTGGAAATGCCGGGCGAGATCATTTATTCTTTTTTCATAATCTGATGCGAGCAAAAACATTGTTCTTTGTATTTCCAAATATAATTCTGGATTTGTGGAAGCGATTTTATTAATATCAGGCACACCGTTTGCGATAATAAGGGTTGGAATTTCCGGAGCCACAATCGGCCTGTATCCGAAATCCCACAATTTCTCGGCAAGATACTCTATTCCAGTGGATTTCCCAGAACACGGCCCACCTGTTATCGCGATTTTTTTAATCATAAGTTTTTATAATTATAGCTTATACTTCCATTTTTTTAAAAAATATGATATTTTCAATAAATGTTTAGTCTAAAAAATCTTCCTGATTCAAAGGTGGAAATTGATGTAGAAATTCCCGCGGATGAATTCAATTTGTTTTTTCAGCAAGCCCTGCTAAATGCCCAAAGAGATTTGGTGTTGCCCGGATTTCGTAAAGGCATGGTGCCGGAAAAAAAAGTTATTGAACACCTGGGTCACGAACACGTATTACTTGAGGCGGCTGAGCTTGCAATCTCCACGCGCTGGCCAAAGATTATTCAAGAAGCAGATATTGAGCCCGTTGGAAAACCGGAGATTAGTATTACAAAAATTGCAAGTGGTAATCCCTTAGGATTTAAAATAACTTCATTAGTACTTCAAAAATTTACACTTCCGGATTATAAAACAATCGTAAAAAACATCGTAAAAAAACCGCTTAATATAGAAGTCGCGGATGAAGAAGTAGATAAGGCGTTGGAATATGTAGAAAAAAATAACCCGTTCTTCGCTAAAGCTTTGGCGGACAAGTCGGAGGGCGCGGTAAATCCTGCAGCCGATAAAGAAAAATTAAAAGATGCTATACGACAAAATTTTAAATTTGAAAAAGAAAGAAAAGCAAAAGACAACCGCAGAATAGAAATGCTTGAAGCAATAGCAAAAGAAATAAAAATTGAGCTACCATCTGTCGTAATAGATTCGGAAGTTGAAAAAATGATAAATGAGCTTCGCGCAAGTGTCGCTCAAATGGGTCTTGATTGGAACGAATATATATCGCATGTGAAAAAATCCGAAGATGATTTGAAAAAAGAATGGCGAGGACAAGCGGAAATGAGAATTAAGGTGGGAATTATTATGCGGGAAATCGCGCGAGCTGAAAAATTAAGTCCACCAAAAAAAGATGTAGACAAAAAAGTGGAAGAAATATTGAGAGGCCTCACTGAAGATGAGCGCGCAAAATCATCTCCAGAATCAATCGCCGATTACGTTATTGGCCGCTATCTTCATGAAATGGTATTTGACTTGCTTGAAAAAGTTTAAAAACAAAAAAAGAGCAGAATGCTCTTTGATTAATTACGGGTACAATTTGGACGGCAATTCATAAAGCACAGTAATTAGAGTTTCGATCTTATTGCCATAAATACTGCCGTAGGCGGCAGAACTTTGAAGAACATTGACAACTTTAACTGAATCTAAAAAATTATTTAGTTGTTCCTCAACCTCGCTCACCTCAAAATCTGACCCGGGTGGACCCACAAAAAAGAACTTTGCTTTCATAGTAAACATCCGCGAAATTTACCTTTGAATCCGAACACCTATAAAATGAAGGTATATGAAC
>CAYIWH010000036.1:0-7985 GCA_964367075.1 uncultured Candidatus Saccharibacteria bacterium
TTCGTTCATATACCTTCATTTTATAGGTGTTCGGATTCAAAGGTAAATTTCGCATCCAACGGAGAGGAGAAGCATGATGACAGGCGGTATGATTACAATAAAAACGCGCGAGGAAAGAGATCGGTTTGAAAGAGAAAGGAAGAAGTGGGTGGAAAGGAGCAATGGTTCAGAATACTTGATGATAAACTGCCGGAGTTGCAGTCAACCAGTTGAGCGGCAAAAAGTCATTCGAGTAAGTAGAGACCATTTGGCACGGAGGAAGGTTCGTGCGGAAACAGAACACGCGAATCTCACGGATCTCGTTTGGAGTGGAGCCCGTGAAAAACGGGCAGTAGATGCTGAGAAAAAAGCATCTTGTCCGCGTATTCATACGACATCCCTATTCACGAAGTTGGTCTGGAGCCAATATGATAGAAAATTCATGCTTTTGCAGGAAGGAGAAGAAATATGAGCATTACAAACATACTTTTACAAATCTTAAAACTTATAGGCAAGGTCGCCTTCATTGTGTTTAACGTCCTTCTTGTTGTTAGTTTTGTTGTGCTCGTCATACACAATAACAATATTTTCACCGTAATTTGTATTTGTATATTTGTGGGAGTAGTTGTTGTTCTTGAAGACATAATCCGTGTGACATTTTTTAAGTAGAGTGCTTGCAACTTAAGACGCGAATCAATGAGCTGGAGAGAAAAACTCACCAGCTCTTTTTTATTTCATAGAATTAACAAAAACAATCTACAGATTAATATTCTCAATCATTCTTATCTGAGAAACGCCACTGTCGGGGTCTAAAACTACGGATATAATATCAATCTCAAATTCTGTTTCATCTGAAACTTTTTTGTCCAACAAATAAGTACGAATAACGCGTGAAAGGCGTTCTTTTTTCCACAGCCGCACATTGTCTTCCGGCAAATAATCCCCTTTTGATGTGATCGTTTTTACTTCAACAAAATGTAACATTTTCTCCTTTTTAGCAACAATGTCAATTTCGCCCCATTTCTTACGATAATTACGCTCAATTATCGTAAAACCCTTCTGCTCTAAAAACTGCGCTGCGAGATCCTCCCCTGTTTCCCCAACTTTTTGTTTTGATGTGTTGTTGTTCATTAGTATTTTTGAATTACGAAATTGTATTTTGTAATTCAATATAATGTGGTAAAGCGTGTGTCACGTGAAACATTGTGTTAATGTGGACAATGTGTGAAAAATAGAACATTGTTTGTGTAAAAATATCTATAATCCATCGATGAGCTTTTCTCGCAAACCGTCAAATCCTCGACAGGACATAACTAATACAATATCGCCCGATCGCGCTATTGATTTCACATGAAACATTAACTTATCCACATTGTCAAAATACTTGGAAGTAATCCCGGCGTCGTTTAGTCTATTTGCTACTTTTTTGCCTGAGAAACGCTCTGTAGATTTCATACTCTCTGCTCTATATGGTTTGTAAATTAGAACAGTATCGGCAGACAAAAATGCATTGAAATACTGGTCTTCAAAAACCCTCTTTTTTGACGATGCCGAGCCCGGCTCAAATACCACAATTATTCGTTTCCCATGAAACGAACTGCGTATAGCCGATATGGTACTATATACAGCCGTTGGATGATGAGCATAATCATCTATAACTGTAATGCCATTAGCCTCGCTGATAATCTCCATTCTTCTCTTTACTCCTGTGAAACACGATATCGCTTCAATTGTCTTTGTTTTTGGAATTCCGAGAAATCCAGCAACCGATATAGCGGCTAAAATATTTGATACATTATGTGAGCCAATAAGCCTAGAACTTATATCGGATACATGTCGTCCCTTATATTTCACATGAAACGTCATTATTGAGCCTATTTTTATATTGCTAGCCAAGTAATCTCCATGCTTAATTCCAAAGGTTATTATTTGTGGATGTTTTTTATTGTTCCCCCAAATTTTCTTACCTTCTTTTTTGCTAGGCAAAAGGTTGTATGAACCAATATTATCGGCATTAAAAACAAGTAGGCCATTTAACGGTATTTGCTTGGTAAATATAGCAAAAGCGTCTTTTAATTGTTCCATATCTTTATATATATCTATATGATCTAATTCTATATTATTAACGATACCGATATATGGCCGATACCCATATATTTTGGGGTTTTTATCAAAGAAAGCTGTGTTGTACTCGTCGCCCTCAATGACGATATATTTGCCCTTACCAAGTTTTGCCCCACCACTGAAGTTTCTCATGTCCGCCGAAGGCCGATCCTTCTTTGGAGGAAAACCTCTGATTACCCCTCCTACAAAGATTGTTGGATCATATCCAACATATTCAAGTATCCATGCAATAAGAGCAGAGGTTGTTGTTTTACCATGCGTGCCTGCAACAACAATGGCCTTTTTGCCACCTATTTTTCCAACTGGCGGATCTATAAATTCTTCGCGCAATATATCGGACACTGACCGATAAATATGTCCGTTAGACATGGCATATTCGAGTTCCAGATTGCCCCTTGATATGGCATTTCCAACAACAATAATATCTGGTCTATATCGTTTCACGTGAAGCGCGTTATAAGGAGAAAATATTTTAATCTTTAAATTATGAAGTACGCCTTTCATTGGTTCGTACATAGCTTCTTGATCAGATCCCGCTACTTTATGTCCTTTTTGTTTCAAAAGTTTTGCGAGATTGCCCATAGCAACCCCACCGATTCCAATGATGTAATATCGTTTTTTATCTTTTTTTGTGATCATTAAAATCATCGTAACACATAGGCTTGTCTTAAAGGAAATAAATATGCTAGATTGGAGCAAGATTTGAAAACCAAAAGGAAAAACAATGAGACATGCCGTTAAACCATTTGATTTGTTTTTCGCTCTTAAGAAGGCGTGGTCGTGTGAAACTAGTTCTGATGGCGAAAATTGGAATGTTGAAAATCCAACATGGGGACAATGCGCTGTAACAGCTCTTGTTGTACAGGATTTTTTTGGTGGACAATTGTTACGAACGAATTCGTTCCGATCAAAACATCCACAGATGGTCACCGCGCACTCACATTATTTTAATCGTATTCAAAGAAAATTAGGAAGCTCTGAATCTGAATATGTTGATTTCACAGAAAGCCAATTTGAAAATAAGAATGCATTTGTTCGATTAAAAAAAGATGCTGTCATAAAATCGAGAGAGCATTTGCTACCAGAAAATCCATCTCCAGAGCAGATTAAATTCAAAGAAAGATATAAATTACTTAGACTAAGGGTTACCGAAATATTGGGTGACAATAACCAGATTTTCCTAGATCCAATTTACCAAAAGTGCCTTTCTTTAGCTTTGGATTCCGATTGTCAAAAAGGAAAATATGGGTGTGTCATTAAATATGCTAATCTAGCTGGACACTCCGGAGTTTTACAACCTATTGCCACATTCAACAGACAGCTCGATCCTTTGAAAAACTGGTGTGACCCAGAATGTGTGCGCATGCATATACCATCGCGGACCGAATCAATGATAGGGGCGTGCGGTCACGCAGAAGAGTTGGCAATTGCAGAGGCGCTTTCTTGCGGGCTTAGTTTGAACGAGTGTGAGCTTTATGTCGCTGGATTTCTATCAAACGGACTTGCCTATATCAAAGACGAGCCGGAATTTACTTGTTTGCGTTGTGCTATACAAATTTATATTCACAAAGTCGGCATTGTGTATGTACCGACAAAAAGGGGTTGGGCGCCACTTTCTGCGGAAAAATGTGTAAAAACCGCTCAAAAATATGCGTTGCAAGAAAAATCATTACCACAATCCCCATAATAGGGGATTTTCTTTTTATTTTTATGTCGTGTTACAATGAGATTACAATTATAAATTTAATATAAAATACAATGGCAAATGTAACTATTTACTCAACTCCTTATTGTGTTTATTGCAAAATGGCAAAAATATTTTTTGCCGAAAAAAATATAAAATTTCAAGATAAAGACGTTGCATCAGATACACAAGCGCGCGAAGAAATGATGAAAAAATCCGGACAAATGGGAGTCCCGGTCATTGATATTGATGGCAAAATTATTATTGGATTTGACAAGTCAAAGCTTCAAGAACTTTTAGGCACTAGTTAGATAATTATTATTTTAATTTTAAAATTTTTGCCTTAACAGTATTTTTCTGGGTCGCGTAATTTTCTTGCTGAAAATTCGCTTCTTCTCGCCTCGTCAGGCTCCGAAAATCCCAGAAAAACACTGTTTTCGTCAAGTTTCTTATTCGGTGTTACAATATTAATAAACAAAATAATAAAAATTTGTGATGTATGAATCAATAAAAAATTTTAATAAACAATTTAAATATGAGCCGATTATTGAAAATGCCAGCAAATTAGTTCGCAAAAACAGAGTGGTTGTCGCCGGCATGGGCGGATCTGAATTGGCCGCGATGCTGATGAAAGATAATTACCCAGAAACTGATTTTATTTTGAATAGAAACTATGGTTTGCCAAGATTGGGCAACGACAAACTCAAGGATAGCCTGATAATTGCGTCATCATATTCCGGCAACACAGAAGAAACAATTGATGCGTTTAATACAGCAATCACAAAAGGATTAGCATTGGCAGTTATTACCACCGGAGGCAAACTCTTAGAATTGGCACAACAAAATAATGTGTCTTATATTCAAATACCAAATACTGGAATACAGCCTAGAATGGCGATTGGATACAGCACTTTGGCGCTTCTTAAAATTGCGGGAAAAGATGATATTTTAAATGAAATTAGTAAATTGTCATCAACATTAAATCCATTTGATTACGAAAATTCGGGAAGGGAATTAGCAAAAAAATTACATAATAAAATCCCTGTGGTTTACGCTTCAAAACTCAATTCAGCTTTGGCATATATTTGGAAAATAAAATTAAACGAAACCGGCAAAATTCCCGCGTTCTATAATATTTTTCCAGAACTCAATCACAATGAGATGACCGGATTTTCTGCGCAAGAATCAACCAAACATCTTTCTAATAATTTTGCCTGTGTTTTACTAAAAGATTCCGATGACGATCCGCGAATATCGCGTCGCATGGAAATGCTGGCAAGACTTTATCAAGAGCGTAGGATTGAGACACATGAAGTCGTGCTCGGCGACGCCAATAGATTGTTTAAAATATTTTCAACAACAATTATTGCGGACTGGACGTCTTTTTATATTGCCGAATCATACGGCGTAGACCCAGAACAAATCCCAATGGTAGAGGAGTTTAAGAAGATGATTGGTTGACAACTTCCGTAAACAGATATATACTGAAAGTTGTCAACTATGGATATAAACAAACTAATTATAAACGGAGCGCAAAAAGAAGGTACAATTACTGTGGCTAAAATTGTTAACACCACTGGCTTTTCTCGTGCATATATTCATAGATTTTTCCAAAAATTGATCGATAATGGAAAACTAACACGCATTGGAAAAGCCAATAGGGCGGTATATACACTTTCAAATGCGTCGCATATCCGTAAGGCAAAGAAAAAAAACCTAAGCTTTGTGAGAACATTTGTGAACAAAGGCCTAGGAGAAGACGCTGTTTTTGAATTGATTCAAAAAGAAACAGGTATACTTGAAGGTGTTTCTGTAAATGTTCATCATATTATTAATTACGCTTTTACAGAAATGCTCAACAATGCGATTGAACACTCACATTCGGTGAGAGTAAAAATCTCGGTTGCTCGAGATAAAAACATAATTCGGTTTGATGTAATAGATTGGGGCGTAGGTATTTTTGAAAACCTTATTCACCATCGTCATTTAAAATCTAGTGAGGAGGCTATTCAAGACTTATTAAAAGGAAAACAAACAACCGCTCCAGAAACACATACTGGAGAAGGAATTTTTTTTACACGACGCATTGCGGATACTTTTGTGATTAGAAGTTCGACAAAAAAATTATTTTTTAATAATATTATAAATGATTTCACTCTTATCTCTACCAAACCAGTTGTTGGAACGCGAATAATCTTTACTATTGCTATAAAAACAAAAAAAATATTGAATGATGTTTTTCGCGTATACACAAACGAGTCCTTTGAATTTGGCGTAACCGAAGTTGTTGTGCGCTTGTATCAAAAGGGTGGGGCACGAGAATTTATATCTCGTTCGCAAGCTCGAAGAATTTTTTCTGGATTGGAAAAATTCAAAAAAATTATTCTTGACTTTACAAATGTAGTCTCTATCGGCCAGGGATTTGCCGATGAAGTCTTTCGTATCTGGCAAGGACAACACAAAGATATTGTGATAGAAACAAAAAACGCTAACTCAGATGTAATATTTATGATTAAACGCGCACCAGTCATGAGGGGCGCAAAATAACATTGTTTATGTAGTCACTGAATTAACCAAGAACGAATCTCGATGGTAGTAGAAGAGTTTAAAAAAATGATTGAATAAAAAAAAGATATTCGTGCATTTGACTGCTTAAATAAAATAAATTATGATAATATCATATTATAAAATAATATATTTATCTTATGACTACATTATCTGTGCCGGTATCAGCAAAATTAGAGGAATTTATCAGTCAAATGATAGGGCAAGGGCGCGCCGCAAATAAAGCAGATGTTGTGCGAAAAGCCCTTGATCTTTTAGCGGAAGAAGAGGCAATTGCTTCGGTACTTAAAGCTGAGCAAGAAATTAGAGAAGGGAAAATTTTGCGCGGAGATTTACGAAAACTTATGAAAAAACTCCCATAATATAATGAATAATGAATGTTGCGTATACTGTAGCCTTTGTGCGACAATTAAAGTCATTTGATACAAACCTTCAGAGCGAAGCTCTTGAAAAAATTGAGTTGTTCAAAGATCAAAAGAATCACAAGTATCTACGAGTTCATAAGTTACACGGAAGTCTAAAAAATCGGTGGAGCTTTTCTGTGAATTACCGGATCCTTATCGTGTTTTGTTATCGCGCAAAAAATGAAGCGATTCTTTTGGCTATCGATGCCCACGAGGTGTATAATTAACTTATGTACATATTGTTTGACATCGGGGCGACGAAGATGAGAGTGGCGCTGTCGCGCGATGGAAAATCTTTTGATAAAAATAGCGTAAAAATTGTGCCAACACCGGATAATTTTGCGGAGGGAATTGGAATGTTTCAAAAATTAGCGCTTGAGCTTGCAGGACACAGACAAATCAAAGCGGCCGCAGGCGGTATTGCCGGGTCTTTGGATAGAAAAAATGGAATACTGCACAACTCTCCAAATATGTCGGAATGGAACAACAAACCAATTCGCAAGGCACTCGCAAAGGCTCTTGGCACAAAAAAAATCTATTTGGAAAACGATACTGCTCTAGTGGGCCTAGGAGAGGCAACTCGTGGCGCTGGTTCAAAAAATAAAATAGTCGCGTACATTACTGTAAGTACTGGAACAAATGGCGTGCGCATTGTTGATGGCACAATTGACCAAAACTCGCAAGGATTTGAAATAGGACATCAAATTATCGGCGGGGCGCCAGAAAGAACGCTGGAAAATTATATTGGCGCGGCCGCGCTTGCTAAAAAATATGGAATGCCTGCTTCAGAAATAAAAAATCCAATGCTTTGGGATATCATACATATGAATTTGGCGTACGGCATGCACAATACAATTCTGTACTGGTCACCGGATATTATCATATTGGGCGGTGGGCAAGTGCGCGCAGGAAAAATATCCGTACAAAAAATATCGGCATTCCTCTCAAAATTTCATCATGTTTTTTCCAAAATACCTCCAATCAAAAAGGCTTCTCTTGGAGATCTTGGTGGCATTTATGGCGCACTAGAATATTTGAAGCAACAAAAATCGTGAATTACAAAATTGCGTTATGAGCAGAACATTGCACAGCGCGACTGGCGCGAGCATAGCAAATTTTTAGCAAAAAATTATGCGCGTTCTGCGAATAACGACAATTTTGTAATTCACAAAAGGCTATGAACAAGATGAGATACATCGGTAATACCCATGCGGTGCCAGCATTGGTAG
>CAYIWH010000037.1:0-6780 GCA_964367075.1 uncultured Candidatus Saccharibacteria bacterium
CCATGGATTGTCCTGGTTTGAGGTTTTCGTATTGTGATTCGTTGAAGGGCATGAGTGGAATTATGGTCGTAATTGTTTATATTTATCTGTTAAAATATTTGGTCGTAATGTATGCATTAATGTAATAATGTCTTTTTGAAGCAGTTTGGGTATTTGAGAAAACGACTCAATGGTCACATCATCGGCGGTAGCTTCTCCTCCTACGATATAACTTCGCGATACCATTCCTTGTTCCTTCAGAGACGCTCGCATGCGCGTAGTTTCTACAGGATCATTCGGCGCTCCGTCGGTAATAATAGGAGCGTAGTGAAGAGGTAATTTATAATTTGGTATTCCCTTTTTCTTAAGATCTATTTTCTCTTTTTGAAAATCTTTTTCTATCAGTTGCAAGGTTTGATGAGTCGGTGTGCCGCCACGCGCAATTTGTACAAGGGCTGAATAAAAAGCGTGTTGCTCCTTTGGGCCCCAGCGGTCAGTCAGATGCAATTTTACTTCACCCGCATCTGAAGCCAATGTTACCATGATTTTTATAGGAAGTAAATCTGAATCCGCTCCTTGCTGGCGCGTCATAAACGAACACTGCATAAGACTGTCGACAAAAAGAAGCGCAATATCGCGTTGGACGTCTGCTTTTGAACGACCACTGGCGCCATCAGGCTCTTTCATTGACCCAGAAAGATCAAAAGAAAAATAAATATTGAGCCCTCCAAATTCCGTTTTTATTTTTTCTTTCGTTTCTTCTGTTTCAAATCCGGTAGGATTAAACTGCCCCGAGCGAATATCAATATGTGCACTCGCTGGATCTTCAAGATTGATTCCTTGGTCCATGCGTACGGGACCCTTGAAGTTGCGAGATTCTACTTTGCGCTCTTTCATAATTTTGCGCCACTCTTCTTTCATGCCTTCGCTAATGGAAATGCCGTGCTCGTTTGTGATAGCGCGCACTCGTTCCAGTGCATGTAAAAACTTTTGTGCCTCCGCAGGCGAACATTCCGCAAGCTCTGAAAACCGTTCTTCCTCCAAAGAAAATGTCGGTTTTTTTGGTTTACCTTTCCCACCACCCTCTTTCTTTTTTATTTCTTTTATTTTTTCTTTCGTTTCTTCGTTGGTAGCAATCTCTTCATCGCCGTAATCCCCTTCACCTGTTTCGCCTTCAAGCTCGCGATTCTGTTCTGCTTCATCAATATTCGGGTCGCCTTTCGGCGTAGCGTCCAGTCGCACCCAGTGTTCAGACATCTCATCCCACACCTCAAGCCACGCATGACCATTCCCCTTATGCATGATCGCATTGCCGTTTTTATCTTTGTCTTTCACAAAATACCCACTCACAAAGCGAATTCGGGAGTCTACTTCGGCAAGCGCTCGAACCGCAAGGGTATTGGCAACAAAACAGTCAGCTTCTTTGTGTTCCCAAATTTTCTGGAAATACTGTACTGGTGTTGCGACATATTTTTGATAAGCATCTGGACTATTAGAGTAAGTAAGATGATCGCGCACCAACTTAACAATTTCACGTTTTAATTTCATTGGCGGTAACTTGCTTCGTTTGAGATCGTCTATTTTCTTTTTGAGTTCTGAATCAAGCTCGCCGGAAATTTCCATAGGAAGCAATGTGTGTTCTTCTTTTCTTCTTGTACATCGTCCTATAGTAACCGCATATTGAACATCGCCTGTTTCAGTAGTAGTAATATATGGCAAACTATCTTGGTTTTGAATAACTTCCAAATTTTTCGGCATATTCTCTGAATCCAACACCCAACCGTAGGGAATAGGAAAGGCAAGAGGTGCCCCTCCGCGAATTTTTCCGGTAACAACTCGCCTACTCAAAGGATCAATGGTTTCAGATGGAACATCTGAAAATTCGTTTTCAGGCTTACCCCATTTTAGAGTAGTTGGATTGAATTGATTAAAAACAAATCGCTTGTAGTAGTCGCCGTAAAATGGCTTTACGGTAAAAAGTGCTCGCGCAGGCTCACCCTCTTTCTTCGTCATGCCCGCTTCCATAGAAGAGACAACTTCCTCGGAAGATGACGGGGTGTCGCTTTCCTGTTCTTTTTCTTGCTCTCCCTCTTTTTCTCCATGTTCTTCTGGGGATGTTTTTTGTTTTGCCTTTTTGGCCAATGCCTCTGTGTCGCGATTTGCAAGCCACTCCAACGCGGCTTTTATTTGAGTCTCATAAATAGTTTTTTTTAGACTCCAAGAAACATTAGGGTTTGTGAGCGTTTCAAAAATATTTAAATGTCCACCTTGTGTTTCGATGCGCGCAAGTGGCTTCAACAAATTGGCTACTTTTTTATCAACCGACGTAAAGTCAAAATCGTGTCCCTCGATAAGTTTTTCAAATGTATTTAAAAATTCATCTACTGAAGGTAGTCCGGTTTCGCTGGGACGAGGTACGACTCCTTTAAGTTTGGCCTCAATAAATCGCCGAAATTCAATGGGGACATCTTCTTTCCAAGTAAGATACTCTTCAAGCGATGCCGCATCTTTAAATTCAAAACTTGCTGATTTTTCTTCAGATTTGCTCGTTTCTTTATTATTTGTAGTAATTGGATTTTCCTCTGTAAGAGCCATAATAATAATATAATGACATTAATTGTTTACATCTTCTTGGGCGCAGAAATCCCCATCAAAGACAACGCGTCTGCGATTGTTTTTTGCGCGGAGCGGACAAGCGCGAGCCTAGCCAAGGTCAATTCTTTATTTTCCGGGCCAATCACTTTGCAATTTTCATAAAATTCAGTAAATGACTGCGCCAATTCATAAGTATATTTCGGCAACCGTTGGACTTGATAATCAGACGCAATGTCTTCGATTATTTCAGGTAGTTGTAATATTTTTTTAATCAACGCGAGTTCTTCTTGAACAACAAGCAAATTTAGGAAGTCCGACTTCTTTGAGAAGCCTGATTTCCTGTTAGTCTTTCTTAAAATCGAACATGCGCGCGCATGCGCGTACTGCACATAGTACACTGGATTTTTCTTTGAGCGTTCGCGAGCCAAGTCCAAATTAAAATCCATGTGAGTATCGCTAGATCTCTCCAAGAAAAACCATCTTGCCGCGTTCACTCCAACTATTTCCAAAAGTTCATCCATTGTGACAAAATTGCCCGCGCGCTTTGACATTCGAACTTCTTTTCCTTTGCTCATCAAGCGTACCAATTGCATTATTATTATATGAAGTCGTTTTGATTCCACACCGAGCGCCTCCATCCCTGCTTTCATCCGTCCAATATACCCATGATGGTCAGCCCCCCAAATATCTATCGCAATATCAAATTTTCTTTTTATAAACTTATCGTAATGATACGCTAAATCTGCCAAAAAATATGTTGGAGTCCCATCAGACTTAATCAATACAGCGCCTGTTGTCTTTGGGTCTCCAAGCCACATTGCACCTTCAAACTCTTTTAGCTTTTTTGTTTTCAATAAAAATTCCAGTGTTTTTTTGAGCTTGCCTTTTTTATGAAGATTTTTTTCTTCAGAAAACCAAACATCAAAACTAATCCCCGCGCTCTTGAGAGATTTTTTGATACTTTTCAACAATATTGCTACCGCCTGCTTCGCGGATCTCCCCTTTAATTCTTTTATATATTCTCCTTTATACAAATCTTCGCGATCTGTTCCGCCAGCTGGCGGATTTCCTTCGGCCGCCAAGATGCTGTCCCCCAATAATTTTACTTGGTTGCCTGTGTCATTAATATAATATTCTCGAGTTACTTTGCGCCCAACTCGTTGCAAAACATTTGCCAACACATCTCCATAAAACCCTCCTCTTCCGTTTGCCATAGTAAGTGGCCCAGTAGGATTTGCAGAAACAAACTCAAGACAAATCTTTCTGCCACGCGACAAAGAAGTTTTTTTGCGTGTCGAAATTTTTTCAAGTCCAGAATGCAAAACTTTCGGATGAAGATAAAAATTTAAAAATCCGGGACCCGCAATTTCAATCCGTTCTATGAGAACTGATTGTCCCGAATTTAGTCGGACGAATAATTTGTTTTTAATTTCTTCTGCAAGTTCTTTTGGGTTCTTTCTTGTCATCTTACTTGCCACCAAAGCAACGTTAGTTGAATAATCGCCGTGACCCGTCGCATCAGATGCAGTTACCGAAAACACGACGTTACCTGGCACCAATTTTGATATTTCTTTTGTTATTATATTGCGAAACATGATATTACTATCACTCTAGCAAAATTGAGCAATAATTAAAGTGGTACAAAAAATACGACAGTTTCGTATTTTTTATTATCTTAAGTTATACTACCAACATGACCTCTTACGCGGAAAACAGAAAGGCTAGATTTGATTTTGAAATACTTGAGACCTTTGAAGCGGGAGTTGAGCTTTTTGGGTTTGAAGTAAAAGCGGTACGATCAAACAAAATAAGTTTGGAGGGCTCATATATTTTTCCGAGACGCGCGGAATTCTTTTTGGTTGGCGCTACAATCGCTCCATACCAGCCCGGCAATACTCCGAAAGACTACGACCAAACACGAGAGAGGAAACTTCTTTTAAATAAAAAAGAAATAAATTATTTACTTGGAAAATCAACTTCTCGTGGGTTGACAATCATCCCAATTAGAGTATATAATAAAAACAATAGAATCAAGATTGGGATAGCAATTGTTCGTAAATTGAAGAAACATGATAAAAGAGAAAAATTGAAAAAGCGCGAGGATACAAGAAAAATTGAAAGAACATTAAAAGAAATATAGAGGCCATTCCCGCATTGCAAATTTTGCACATTAAAATTGCAAAGCTTTCAATGCGGGGGTGAAAGGCCTCGAGGATTTGTGCGCAATACAGCGCTCAGGCGGAGAATGCTATCGTTAACCTCCTAAATAATCGTAGCAACAAAAAATAAGTGCAAACTTATATTCAAAAGCTCTGGTAGCTTGGAACTCATTTGTGGGTGTCAGCTCACCTGAACTCTCCTACGCAATAGCGTAAGGTTTATTCCGACCTTGCGTCGGGACATTCACGCTTCATGATTCTCGCTAAGAAGATGTGAGTGTAATATAGCGAGACCGCATCGGTAAAATTGTCCTGCTCCGATGTTTGTATAAGGGACTACAAAGCTTTCCCGCAAAAACGGGAGAACTAAGCCTGTCAACCGCTGTTTGTAAACGTTTCCGACGTGGATTCAACTTCCACCACCTCCACAGAAACAAGAAACATAAAACTATGTTGTATTTGTGATAAATGCTTAATACTGCTACTATTAAATATATAAATAATTAATCAAATTCAATTATCAATAATTCAATAAACATATACAATTACCGCGAGTAAATAACGCAATACGATCTTCGGAGCTTCGCGTCATTGATCAAAATGGCAATAATTTAGGCATTTTACCATTTGCAGAAGCCTTGCGGATCGCGCAAGAAGCAAGCCTTGATCTTATAGAAATTTCCCCAACCGCAAAACCTCCTGTGGCCAAAATAATGAATCGCGGCAAATATATGTATGAGCAGGAAAAGAAGCTACGACACGCCGCAAAACATCGCAAGGAAGTAGAAATTAAAAGTATACGCATAGGCATAGGAACGTCGCTTCATGATTTGGAAATGAAAGCGAAACAGGCCGATGAATTTCTCAAAGAAGGCAATAAACTAAAAGTTGATTTGTCTCTTCGCGGACGCGAAAAATATCTTGATAAAAAGTTCCTTGAAGGGCGCATTGGGCGATTGGTAAGCCTCATTTCTATTCCTCTTGAGCTTGATACTATTAAAAATGGGCCTAGGGGACTTAGCATTATTATCGGTCCAAAAAAATAAACACTTAACAAGTGTGATCCAGAAACCTTGTATTATTTCCAAATGGTGGTAATATAAGTTTCATGGTAAAAACAAATAAATCTATAACAAAACGGCTTAAAATAACAAAGACTGGTAAAATTCTTCGCGCCGGGGTTGGATTTAATCACTTTCGAGCCAAGAAAAACAGAAACACACAGCTTCATATAAAAAGATTGAAGGAAATAAATAAAGATCAAATTAATCAAATAAAAGCATACATAAAACACTAAAACTATGACTAAGGTCAAGCGAGCCAAAATTGCTCTAAAAAGAAGAAGAAAGGTGTTGCGCCAAACAAAAGGTTTCAGATGGCAACGCAAATCAAAAGAACGAGCCGCGAAAGAGGCGCTTTTGCACGCTGGACATCACGCGTTTGCCGACCGCAAAAAAAAGAAATCCAATTTTCGAGCGCTATGGCAAATTAAAATCAATGCCGCATCTCGCCAAGAAGGCGTGCCTTATAGCGTGCTCACAAACAAACTAAAAGTAGCCGGCATAGCTTTAAATAGAAAGGTTCTCGCTGAATTAGCCGAAAATCACAATACTGTTTTCAAAAAAATTGTCGCAGCGGTAAAATAACATTTAAAAAATAAAAACCCATCTGCGTTTTTGCGGGGGTTTTTATTTTTTACTTTTCATTTTCTTCACGCTCAATGGCTTCAACAATCCTCGTTGCAAGATCTTGTTTGCTTGGCATATTTCCGCAATTCATTAAAACATCCAAAACAATTCTCGTAAGATCCGTTTCTCTTATAAAACCACTGAAACGACGAGTCAAAATGCCGGCAAGTTCTTCTATAAATGCCTGTTCATTTTGTATTAAAACCAAGCCGGTACCAAACATGTTGTTTTTAGTGCCGTGTTTGTTTAGCTGACCTTTAATCTTTTTCTTTATCGCGTCTTTCGGTGCCGACATATATTCCTCTCTCAAAAACAAATCCAAATCTATACTATCATATTTTGAGATATTGCCAATACGC
>CAYIWH010000038.1:0-6127 GCA_964367075.1 uncultured Candidatus Saccharibacteria bacterium
CGCGGCGTCGCTCGATCAGGCTTTCGCCCATTGTCGAATATTCTCGGCTGCTGCCACCCGTAGGTGTATGGACCGTGTCTCAGTTCCATTGGTGGGGGTCAAGCTCTCACTTCCCCTAGCCGTCGTTGCCTTGGTAGGCCATTACCCTACCAACTAGCTGATAGCCCACAGGCCGTTCCCAGAGCGTCTTGCGACTTTACCGAGCACATATTTTTGGAGTCAAACTAATTGCTTGACAAATAATATCAAATACATTATAATTATAGAGGAGGTGATTGTATGTTTTTTAAGCTGTGTTTGTTAGTTTGTGAGCACAGGTGGTTGTTGTTCGCCACTGTAATTACCACAACAATCGCAAAACATCTCATAGAATCATGATGATAATTGGCGCAACAAAAGTTGCGCCATTGTTTATTATTATTTTCCAAAAATATATGCTCGGACCATCGGTTATTAGTCCCACTTTCGTGGGATTATTTCCGTCTCTGGGGTACGTTCCTATGTATTACTACCCCGTCTGCCACTCCGAAGCACCTTTTCTATACAATCCAGTATTGCTACTTTCTTATATTTCAAAGGTGCTCGGCGTTCGACTTGCATGCCTTATCCACGCCGCCAGCGTTCATCCTGAGCCAGGATCAAACTCTCTGTGAAAATCATATTACTATGATTTAATAGCCACCCTCCTTCGTCCGCAACAAAGTCGGGACTTCGGAAGGGTGTGGAATTTTACTATCGCGCTTACGCACGAGTAAAATTCACAAAATTGGGACAAAAGAAAAAATGCTCGAATTTTGCCTACACAAAGTGTAGTTGCAAAATTCAGAGTTCACGACAAATGTCGGAACTCAATTTATTAACTGGCTTTATCCCGATTTTTGTTCCGACGCAATAAATCGCGTCGTGAATCCTTGATACCAAATTGTTCAATATTGGTATCGGGACAAAAATCGAGGATCCACGATTTTCAATTAAAATTTAAATTGAAATCGGGACTTAATTTAGGTACTTTTTAATTTTCAATGTGCCATCAAAACAAACCCGCGATTGCTCACTGGATGAACAATCGCGGATCTACATTTAAATTATCAAATGTTTATATTATTACATCCATGATGCTTATTATACTCATCTATAAAATCATGTCAACAGGTATATATTGTGGACAAGTTTCAGATATTTATGATACAATAAAGTTTTTTATATAGCTATTTTTTACTTTGATCAATTATTTCTTTATATTTCCAAGCGCTGGGACGGATTTTGCGTTCCAGTGTTTTATAATCAATCTCCACTAAGCCAAACCGTGGCCAAAAACCTTTGGACCATTCAAAATTGTCTAAAAGCGACCAATAAAAGTATCCTTTGATTGGAACTCCTTCTTCGATGGCTCGAGCGACCGACTCAAGATGTTGTTCAATAAAATGCGTGCGATATACATCTCGCATATCCGCAATGCCATTTTCTAAAATATATATAGGTTTTTTGTACCGTTTCAAATCCATCAATACATAGTACAGTCCCTGAGGATCTATTTGCCAATCTACGTCTGAAGTAATTTTGTTTTTAAAATGTCTTCCTCTCCAATCAATTGTTCTATGAAAATAATAATTAACACCTACGAAATCGAGTGTTCCGCTTGTATATCTGAAAATAGAATGATTCCATCTTTTATCTGCAATATAACGAAGACATGTGTTTATAAATCCTCCATACGATTTAAAATGCGTATTGTTGGTCGCGAACCCAACCTGTTTATTACTATCAATTTTCTTAATTGCCAAGTATGCAAGGCGATGTGCCTTGCCCATGCGATATAATACAAGCTGTGTTCTAATCATACTTTTTTTCCCTGGAGGCCATGTGCCTTGAAAGTATCCATGTACTGCGTAAATTTCAGGCTCATTCAATGTTACCCAAAAATTAATATGTTGATTGAGCGCAGTAACCACTCGCACTGAGTATCTGGCAAAATATTCTGGAGCTTGTGAAGCCTCCCATCCACCTTTTTTTACCAACCACAAAGGAAGCGGCCAATGCCACAATGTAACAAATGGTTCCATGCCGCGATCACGAAGCGTTTTTGCTACCTGATAATAATGTTCCAACACTTTTTCATCAAATTTTCCTTCTTCTGGCTCTACTTTTGACCATGAAACCGACATACGATGCGCGTTGTGACCGAGTGACTTGGCAATATCAAAATCTTCGTTAAATCTATTGTAGTGATCGCACGCGCGGCCTGAAATATAATTTTTTGGATCAAGTGGGGACGGATAAGAGTTTAAAATAAAATCCGGCCATCCGCCAGCTGGCGGATCATTTTGCGCATTTTTCGCCAAACGCTCGGCATTTGATTTTTCCCATTCAGTCCAATCGTTATTGCCATAACCCTCAACTTGATGCGACGAGGTAGAAGCACCAAAATAAAACCCTTTTGGAAATTTAAGATTCATTTTTTATATCAGGAATATTATTACCAACAGTATGCCTATGTTCGTATAATATGCCATCCGCTATTACTAAAAGTCCGACTGACACAGACATGGTGCTTAGCATATAGGTAAAATAAAATGCAAAAAAACCGCCGGTGAGAAATCGTAAAGTGCCACCTATCATAATAATTCCCATTCCAGCAATAATGAAAATAGAGCGTCGTACAACAGCTATATTTGACCAATCTTTCCAAGCCAAACGTACAAAGGTAATAATAAAAATACTTAAAACAAGAAAAATAAAAATACCAGTCATGATTTCAATCCAATGCGGCAATATAGGAATCCAATATATATATGGGCTTGTAATGAGAACTGTGGCAGGAAAAAAATTCCAAAAACCCACACTAATAAATGATATTCCTCCTATAATCAAGATGTAAGGAAATACAAAATTAAGAAATTTTTGTTCTACTAAACCAAGCGGGATTTTAATAATAAAGAAAAGCGCAAGATAAAGAAAAACGAATCTAAGAATATGCAGAGATCCGATAATATTTAAATCATTAAAAATAATTCCGGACAATCCTCCCATTAACCAATAAAATGAAAAAAAGAAACAAGCTGACGCAAAGTAAAATAATAAATTTGATTTATTTGTTTTATAAATTTTATATATACGTATAGATAAAATACCGGGTATTATGAAATTAATTAAATTTACGATAGAAATTAGAGGAATCATATTGTTTTATTGTTTAGTATTTTTTATTGCTTCTTTTGCTGTATTCCATATTTCTGGCTCACCTTGTGTTTCTTTCAGCCAATACCACCACTCAACACCCCATAAATAAAACGTATCAAAACCTGATTGCGAAGCATAAGTTAATATACCACGAAATATGTCGGGGTTCATTGTTTTATAGTGATCATCCACGCTTATTTTATACGTTGCTTCTCTAGACCACGGCTCGCCTTGCAACTCCACAACAATCATTGGTTTTTTACCTACAAACAATTCGGTAATAGCGCGTTTCAATCTAAAGAATGACGGTGGCAATGGATAGGTAATTGTTCCGAAAAATTTGTTGTGAACAGTGCGATACATAGTTGAACCAAAGATATCAGCACGATTCGCCGCACGAATCCAAATGGATAATTCACCAGAATCTGAAATCATAATCGGACGCGTAGAATCAAGCGACTTCACTAATGAGATTTCTTGATCAAGCATTGCAATAGAATATTTTTTACACTCGCCGAATGGCAAATAAGGCTCATTTTCGATTTGCCATACTTTAACAGCATTATTGTTGCGATAGCGCTCAACTGTGGATTTAATATAATTTAAAAGGTTTGCGTTGAATTTATTTTTATCATTATCAATCAGAGAATTTGCCCATTCTGGATCATGGCATTCGGGCCAACGCGGCAATTTGCGCCCTACAGCTAAAATAATCTCGGCATTGTGTCTGTTAGCTTCTTCAATCTGCCAATCAAGCCGTGAAAAATCAAATTTGCCTTGTTCTTTTTCAATTTCATTCCAATATGCAGGTATTCTTAGATGCCGGACACCTAAGTCATCAAAAAGGGCAAGATATGTTTTTTTCCAATCAAGGCCAAATTGCTCAGCATAAAAAGAGGAAAAAGTTATTCCATATGCCTGTACATTTTTTATAGGCGCCTGTCTCAATAATAGAAATACATACAAAATTAAAGCAATACACAATATTACAAAAATAACTGTTTTTTTTCTTTTTACAAAAATCATATAAGATATATAAAACCAAATCCTATAAACGTAATGCCGGCCAATTTTAGTATTATGGAATGATAATCAAATTCTTCATATAAAAGATGAGGAAAAAATATTGTTAAAAAAAATGAAAAAATAAATATAAAAAAATGTTCTAACCCTTTCATTGCGTTTATGATTACAATATAATTTTGGTTTGATGCCACACTAAACGAAATATTCAAAAAAAAGAAACCGCCTGCTCCAATTACCTTATTGCCAAATATAATAGACGCGGACGATTTTGATATGGTATAAGTTGTTGCAAAAATTTCTTGACGAATTATGGGAATCAAAAGCATACAAAGCGTGCTTAAAACACTCCCGATACGAATCCAAAAAAATTCTGATAAAAATGGCGTTGAAAATTCATAAACCTGTTTGCTTAAAAAATATGTTAGCGCGAAAAAAAACGCTGAACACATTGCCACAATAATTCCCTTGCCGGTTTCATAGTTGCATATTTTTAGTCGTTTGCCTTTTACTCCAAGAATATGAGCTACAAATGAATCAGAAAGATTGCTGTGTTCTGATTCTATGGTCAAGATCAGGCCACCAACAACAAATAATAAAACCGCGATCAATTGCCGCGCGCCAAGTAATTGTCCAGACCAAACAAATGAAATCAACAAAAGAAAAATTGGAATTGCGCCGCCGATAATAGGAACTATTCTCGATACGTCGCATCTGCGCAAAGAAATGAACAACAGATAAATTGCAGGGACAAAGACAATGCCGGATAATAGCGCTAATAATAGAACTGAAAATGGCAAAAATGACACTCCAAATGGCAACAAAATAATCACTAATATACTGCTGATTCCAGTATAAAACGCATATGTAGCTGAACTCGGCAATCTCGCTCGCAAAAGAATTTTATCAACAATTTGTGAAAGCGCGCTGAAAAAATAAGAAATAATAGCAAAAAAAATCCAGCTCATATGTATTTATTGTATCATGAGCAGTGAGATTTACGCCATTCTGCTATTTTTTTATGATTTCCTGAAAGAAGTACCTTAGGAACTGAATATTTTTTGCTTTTATAAATTAACACTTCAGGGCGAGTGTAGTGTGGATACTCAAGAGTAGTTTGTAGTTTGTAGTTGGTAGTTGGTAGTTTTTTAGTTTCTGTTTTTAACAACATATTCCAATGTGATTCTTCTTGGAGTGATTCCATGCGAATCGCTCCTGGAATTAAACGAGAAACAGCGGAAATTACAATCATTGCGGCCACATCGCCATCGGTAAGAACATAGGGGCCTATTGAAATTTCTTCAAAATCTTTTTTGTATTCTTTTTTTAAAATTTGAGTAGCTCGTTCGTCAATACCCTCATACCGGCCTGTCACAAAAACAATACGATTATATTTTTTTGACCAATCATGAGCAATTTTTTGATTAAATGATTTGCCTTTGGCGGAAAACAAAACAATCTTCGTTTTATTATTTTTGTTCTTGTGTACAACAGCATCAACCGCTCGCAAAATTGGCTCTGCCATCATCACCATTCCTGCCCCTCCTCCATATGGCGTATCGTCGACCCGCCTAAAGCTTCGCATTTTGGCGGGCAAGCTTTTTTTGTGTTTTGCATAATCACGTAGGTCATGCACACGGATATCAATTAACTTTTTTGCCCGCGCGCGCTTAACAATTGACTCATTAAAATAGGAATTAAAAATTTTTGGGAAAATGGTTATTATGTCAAATGTCATAAATTTTTATCGTCCCGATTTGTAATACAAATCGCATATCCTCGATTTTGTGTTTATTGATAATAAACAAAATCGGGAAATCTCATTGACAAATTATAGCATATTTGCTACGTTTAATACAGAAACAGTTTCCCTACACGCACCCCTCAATCCGAACACTTTCTGTTAATAATAATTCTTTCTTTA
>CAYIWH010000039.1:0-6038 GCA_964367075.1 uncultured Candidatus Saccharibacteria bacterium
GCACCAGTGATCATGTTTTTGATATAGTCAGCGTGTCCAGGAGCATCAATGTGCGCATAGTGGCGCTTATCGGTCTCGTATTCAGAGTGGTGGAGAGCAATAGTAATACCTCTTTGACGTTCTTCTGGTGCGTTATCGATCTCATCGATATTTTCCATTCGGACTTTTTTGCCTGCCAAATTAAGGACATGCAAAATAGATGCTGTTAATGTAGTCTTTCCATGATCAACGTGTCCGATAGTACCTACATTGACATGGGGTTTTGTTCGCTCAAATTTTTCGGCCATAATATTTGTTTAAATTAAACTAATAACAACTCGCGAATAAAAAATCGCTTAAAAAGCATATTGGTCTTATGGTATATCAACGCCCAAAATCTGTCAACCCCGTTAGAGGATAGCTTGTGAACAAGTTGTAATATGTAATAAAAACCACACAAAAAACATCTTTCCTCTAACGGGGTCAACCCAGTCTAGACTTTTGTGCATAAAGTGTGAATCCTTTATTAAGGCAGAGCGCTGAACAAGAACTGTTACTTGCGTCCATAGGCCTTTGATAGAACCATGATTGCGACTACAAGAGAAAGAGGCCAAACGATCAAATGCTCGTATCCAATATCCAAAACCGATGAAAGGGGGAGAAGGAATGCTACGGTGCTATGAATACTACCAACAACCGCCGTAAGTCTTCCTGATGTCATTGACGATTTAGTAATTTCCTTCAAAGCCTTTGCTCCAAAAACCATTCCCGCAAAAGGCAAAACCGAAAGAATCCCGAAAGTTATGTAATAATATGATGGAGGGTCGCCTGTCTTAGAAAAATTTAACATAAAAAATATCATCCATAACGGAACCGCAAAAACCCAATAAATAATTGGTAAAATAAAACTTATTCTTGCAAACGACCGCGCTGGATTTTGCATAATTTAATTATATCAAAAATTGCTCTATTTGAATACGCGGCTCATAGTTACAATTTATATGTAGTATCGCTACGGCGCTCGACAGAAAGAATAAAAATTTCGTCTTCTGTTTTTTGAAATATAATACGGATGTCTCCTTTCCGCACACGAAATAAGCCTTGTTCTCCTTTCAATTTTTTAATATCGAGATGAGAAAAATCGTATGCCGTAATGCACGCAATTACATCTGCTACCGCAAGCCTCTCCTTTTGGGAAAGCTTTTTGAGAAATTTACTAATCCTGTCCATTATTCTTTCGAAGCGATTTTAATACTGCGCTTGCCAAAACACCATTTTGATGAATTTGCTGAAAATCAACGATGGTTTCCCATAACCCATCATCACCCCATTGATCTACGGGCGCAATCTTAAAAATAGGATGTGAACGACGCACTACGGTAAATGTTTTTCCCTTTTCAACTTCTTTAATAAAATTTTCTGTGTTTTCGCGCAAATCCTTGAGACCTATGATTGTTGTATTTTTCATATACTACAAGATTATCTTAAGATAATCTTTGTGTCAACACCTTGCCAAATTTTGTGCATAAAGTGTGAATGGGTTATTTTGCCAATTGGGGCTGAAAGTTGCTATTGATGAAAATTGTTGTTGTAGACACGCGCTCAATTGATTTCCCTTTCAATGAAACACTCAACATTATCCCCGTCCTTGTCTTGGATGAAAACGCTTGATCAAAAACAAAATTCCCAAGACTGTATGCAATTGTTTTTCCCTTGTATTCTTCAATCGGCTCAATCACATGCGGATGGTGTCCTACTGCCAAATCTGCTCCTGCGTCAATCGCAAGATGGCTTATTTGTTTCTGAAATTCATTTGGCATATCATTATATTCATCGCCAAAATGAAATGACACAACAATGATATCCGCGACACTTTTTGCATAAGACACGTCTCGCATAATTGAATCTTTATCAATAATTGCGATCCCTGGAGTGCTACCCCCAGCCTCTGTGTATCCTTTACCAAATTGGCTATACGCAAGATACGCGATTTTCGTGCCGCGCACTTCTAATATTTTTGGATCATGTGCGTCTTTTGCATTTGTGCCTCCGCCAACCGATACGATACCGGCATTTTTTAGTCGCGCAAATGTATCGGTCATTGCGACTTCTCCCCAATCTCCAATATGATTATTTGCCACTGATAAAATATCAAAGCCAGCATCTTTCAACGCTGTTGCCGCTTTTGAATCCATACGAAAAGAATAAATAGATCCTCGGTTTGTTCCGTCATCTGAAATTGGCCCTTCTAAATTGCCAAATAAAATATCATATGAGCGCAAAGTGCCGCTTGCATATTGAAATGGAAAATCATACGAACCGCCGTGCAGTAAAATTTTTGACTTGACTCCGCGATCAAGCATAATGTCTCCTACAAATCCTAGGCGTATTTCCGTATCTTTGGCGGATTCTTGTTGAATTTCTAAAGGAGCAACAGATGCCAGCCTCATGTCTTGAAAAAATGAAATTCTATTTTCTGGAAATATTTGAGCGAGAGCTTCTCCTACTTGTTTTGCCATTTGTATGCCAAAAACAACGACAATAATAAATATGGCTACAAACAAAAATCCGTTGTGATCAAAATTTTTGTGCATAAATGATAACTATATATTCATTGTGCTCCAAATAAATCAAAAAGAAAAACGGCGCTACTTTGCGCCGCCTGATTCTAATTTGTTAATGATTTCTCTAATGCTTTTTACAAATTCTGATTCTGTTAGATTTGTTATAACAACAAATCTTCCATCAACTTCTCGACAAGAAGTATGTATCATTGTTCCGCATACGTTACAATGCTCGGTTTCATAAATAGTATGCTCAATGAATCCTTTTTGTTCGTTTCTGAAGATTTTTTTGTTTCTATGATCTCCGAGCAAACAAGGTTCTAACAACTCTAAAACACTTTTGCCAATTTTAACCTGCTTTCCTATTTCTTTAAAAAACTTATTAAGTGTGGCGTCGGCTGCTGGATCAGACATTTTATTTCCATCTCCTCCACAAATAACCTAGCACTTACACCGGCGAATTGTCAAATAGTTTATAGAAGTTTTTTAAATTCTTCGTCAGTAAGGCCTGCGTCGCGAATAATTCCCTTGAGTGTGTATGGATTGAGACGCGAATGTCGAGGAATAGTAATTTTTCTTTTTCCGTTGGTCATACCAGTGTGCTTTTTGCCATGACTTTTTGAAATCCAAAAACCGGCTTTTTCAAAGGCCTTTATTGCACGATCAGAAGAAACATCGGTAAATAACATAAATGGCTAAGCAAATGCAACATCCACTTCGCGAACCTTTGTGTTTTTTAAATCTGTCTCTTCCATTTCTAGATATGTCAAAATTGCGTCACGAATATTGTCGAGCGCTTCTTTTTCGGTTTCTCCTTGGCTATGACATCCTGGTAGCGCTGGGACATGAACATCAAAGCCATATTTGCTTTTATGAATTATCACAAGGTATTTCATATTTATATTGTATCACAATGTTACAAAAAAGAAAAACGGCGCTACTTTGCGCCGCTTGGTTTGTTGAGCATTGCTCTAATACTTTTCAAAAATTCTGATTCTTTTCTACACACTGTAAAATTAAATTTATTCTCATCAGCTTCTCGCTTATAAGCATATCTCAGAGATCCGCATATTGCGCACCATTCAAGTTCATAAACAACACGCCCAATAAATTGTTCTCGTTCTTCTTCTAAGATTTTTTTATTTCTATGATCTCCACGCAAACAAGACTCTAACAACTCTAAAGCGCTTCTGCCGATTTCGACCTGTTTTCTTGTTTCTTCAACAAACTTATCAAGCGAGGAATCATTTGCTTGGTCAAACATCGTATTTTCACTCCCTCCACGGACAGCCTAGCACCTACACCGGCAAATCGTCAAGAGAAATTTCACCATCCAAATCTTCTGCGACAAGTTCTTCTGCGAATGTTTTTTCTTCTACATTTTCTTGTTCCATATGTTGTTTTTTAATAACTTCTGTGCTAATTTCGAAATAGAAAAACTGTGAGAAAACAGGCATGAAAGCTAAAATGGTTTTGCATCACGATGATCCGCCATGCGCCGCTCGCTTAAATAATGGATTTTGTGCTGTATGTGGCATAACCCCGGATATGCAAAGCACTTGTTTTTATTTTTATTGTACATCCTGCAATGTCATTCTGAAAAACTTAAAATGCCCAAAGTGCCAAAAAACTTTTCAACCCCCCAATTAGTACAATTGGTGGTATTTTTATTTCTTCCCTTCTTTAATTAACTCTGCCACACTCGCAGGCACTTCTTCGTAATGATCAAATTCCATTGTATAGCTCGCTCTTCCTTCGGTCATCGAACGAAGCTTGGTCACATATCCGAACATTTCGGAAAGCGGCACTTTCGCATCAATTACTTTTGTGTTGAGCCTATCATTCATTTGTTCAATTCTTCCGCGCTTTGAAGACAAGTCGCCTGTCACATCACCCAAAAACTTTTCCGGTGTGACAACTTCAACTTTCATAATTGGCTCCAATATCACTGGGGTTGCTCTACGGACCGCTTCCTGTAATGCAATTGATCCGGCAATTTTAAATGCCGCTTCCGACGAGTCCACTTCGTGATACGAACCATCATATACTGTGGCTTGCACATCAACAATCGGAAATCCAGCGATCACACCTTTGTCCAGCGCCTCTTTGACGCCCTTTTCAATCGGATTGATAAATTCTTGAGGAATTACCCCGCCCTTAATTTCATTTACAAATTCAAATCCCTTGCCACGTTCAAGCGGAACAACCTTCAGCCAAACATGACCATATTGGCCGCGACCGCCGGACTGTTTGATATATTTTCCTTCCGCTTCCGCTTCTTTTTTAATTGCTTCTTTATATGCCACTTGCGTGCGGCCAACGTTTGCTTCCACTTTAAATTCTCTCTTCATACGATCAACGAGAATTTCCAAATGGAGCTCTCCCATGCCTGAAATAATTGTTTCCATTGTTTCCTCGTCTCCTTTGATGCGAAATGTCGGATCTTCGTCCGCAAGACGACGGAGAGCCAAGCCCATTTTTTCTTGGTCAGCCTTTGTTTTTGGTTCAATACGAAGTGATACAACCGGCTCCGGAAATGTGATTTGTTCCAACACTATAGGATGTTCTGTATCGCAAAGCGTGTCTCCTGTTTTTGTAGTTTTGAGTCCTACGATAGCACCAATGCCTCCAGCCTTGATTTCTTTTACTTCTTCTCTATGATTTGCATGCATGCGCAAAATACGTCCAATACGTTCTTTTTCTCCTCTGGTGGAATTTAATACATACGAACCCGCTTCAAGTTTTCCTGAATATACTCTAAAATATGTGAGCTGTCCGACATACGGGTCGGTTTGCAATTTGAAAGCAAGCGCGGCAAATGGAGCGTCGTCATTTGGCACAAGCACTACTTTTTGATCGGTGTCTGGATTTATTCCTTCGACAGGAGGCACATCCACCGGACTCGGAAGATAATCAATCACCCCGTCCAACATCAATTGCACGCCTTTGTTTTTTAATGCCGATCCGCAAAATACAGGAATCAATTTGTAATCAATTGTTGCTTTGCGTAATGTTTTCCGCAAAACATCTATAGATATTTCTTTTCCATTCAAATATGACTCTAGAAGCGCGTCATCCTGTTCCGCGATTTTTTCCATCAAGCTGTGGCGCCATTTTTCCGCGTCTTTTTTGTGCGCGTCCGGAATTTCCTCTTCAATAATTTTTTCTCCGTGCTCTCCTTCAAATTTAATAAACCTCATTCTCATGAGATCGATGACGCCGGAAAAATCCGCTTCCAATCCCACCGGCAATGTGACCGGCACTGCGTTTGGAGTTAGACGATCTAAAATTGAGTTGTAGCTTTTTTCAAAGCTCGCGCCCATTCTGTCCAATTTATTTACAAAACAAATACGTGGCACCTTGTATTTATCAGCTTGCCGCCATACTGTCTCTGATTGTGGCTCTACTCCTGCCACGCCATCAAACACTACTACACCGCCATCAAGTACGCGAAGCGAGCGCTTGACTTCCACGGTGAAGTCGATGTGGCCGGGA
>CAYIWH010000040.1:0-5682 GCA_964367075.1 uncultured Candidatus Saccharibacteria bacterium
CATGGACATAGCGCGCACGCGATGCAAACTGTTAAATTGTTAAAACAAAAATTCCCAGGGATTGAAATTGTTGCGGGTAATATTGCTACTCCCGAAGGTGCGATAGACCTTATCAAGGTGGGGGCAGATGCGGTAAAAGTCGGTGTAGGACCCGGAGCTGCGTGTATTACGCGCATTGTTACAGGCGTAGGAGTGCCACAACTTTCAGCGCTTCTGGATATTGCGGACAAAACAAAAAAGTACAATATTCCGATTATCGCAGATGGTGGTATTCGCGTATCAGGGGACTTTGCAAAAGCGTTGGCGGCTGGCGGGTCATCTGCAATGATAGGAAGTTTATTTGCAGGAACAGATGAAGCACCAGGAGAATATATTTTAGAGGATGGCGTAGGCTACAAATTGTATCGTGGGATGGCATCTCGCGACGCATCGGAAGAAAAATCTCGCGTTGATGGCGGCAAAGATAATATTTATCGCGCACCGGAAGGGAAGTCGGGGAAAGTGTCGTATCGTGGACACGCAAAATTGGTGATTGAAGATTTGATGTCAGGGCTTCGATCATCTATGAGTTATTTGGGAGCGCGCAATCTAAAAGAATTTCAAAAAAATGCGGAGTTTGTGCGAATCACTCAAGCTGGCCTTCGCGAATCGCGCTCGCATGATATGAAATCATAAATTATGTCAACTCTTGCATTATTGTTTTCTCACAGCTAGTATATATACAGAGACAGTATCTCGCACATTGAAAAGGAGAAAGCATGGCTCGAAAAAAGCAGACAAAACAAAAACAGCGACTTATCAAAGCATCTCATGTATTAAAAAACCTTCCTTTGGAAGATCGTACTTGGGACAAACCACTCGTATTGCAAGTCAACAAAGAAAAGTGGTCACAAAAAGGGCGTGTATTGGTTGGTTCAATGGCGCGATTTGATTATTTTAGCCCTGGATTTCGCCATGGCTTGCTGGAACAACCGTGCAAAATGTTTGCAGAAAAAGGAGTACACTTCATTAAAATAGCAGGTATCGCAAGAAAAGAGTTTTTTAAACAACTGTTGAGCCGTCGTATTGCCGAGGCTAAAACACACATTGAAGAACAGCGTTCCGAAGCAAAAGCGCAAGGCCATAAGGTAGCCGGCATTAGCAATAGAGATATTGTAGAAACAGTGACTGAAAATATTGTTAATGAAGCTGCAAAAGCATTGTGTGCAATGCTGCCAAGAATAAAAAAACCGGATACTACAACAAAATATGTCCGTTATTATATTACAACCAGCAAGCGCTATGATGGTGACATTGGCGAACGAATTGCTCTGCGATTGCAAAAACTAAGACAAAGTGATATTAGAAAATATCATCCTGGCAGTATTCGTACCGAATTAAAGGGCAGTGATATAGTTTTTTGGACTTTGTGTGAAATGAAAAGCCGTATTCCTGGACAATTTGTAAGCCAAGCAATTGAAAAAATTATCAGGGACAAAGAAGCCGAAACTTCCCGCAAGCGCCCAGATCTTTGGGTGGTTGGCGGTAATGGTACGGCTATTTATACTCCAGCAGGAGTGCATCAAACAGCATATGTGGGGACTCCGAGCGTATCAGTGCCTGAAGGTGTTTCAATTGGAGAAAATCAAATTGGTTTTACAATCATTGAACAAGAGATAAAAAACCGACACAGCCGTATTATTCGTTTTTATAATTTGCGAGACGCGGTGTCTCGTGAACGAGAAATGATTACTGGCATCAAAAGCGGATCAAAACAAATTCATAGAGATGTTGTGGATGCTCTTAAGCGAGAAGGTGGCACAAGAAGTGTGGGGCAGCTCGCAGATATTCTGCATCATGACCGCAAACAAATTGAAGATGCTCTACATTTTCTCAAAGAATCTACTCCGTCTGAGCGCAAAACATGGCCCGGACTTAATTATGATGAGCCCTCGCAATTGTGGGATTTTCACAGGGAATGGATCCAACAAAGGCTGCGCTATGTATTGCCTTCTCGCGAACAGTGGGCCGAAGACAATCTGTTTTTCTTTGCATGTATGCATGCTGGGTATACCGCATCGGACTATGTCTTTATTGTAAATGAGTTTCCAAAGATCATATTGCAAAGGAATATCCAAACAGTTGTCGGCTTAGGGGATTTTATTGCTGGACTGCATCATAATTTTTTGTGTAGCGGGGAAGTTTTTAGCGGGCTGAATAATACAGAACAGGAAGAATTTGCCGCAGCATTAATAGCCACAGTATTTTACAAAGTATTTGCAACTCGGCTTGGAGAATTTATCAAACAAGGCAATATAAAAGATGCGGCTGGATACAAACACGCAGTGAGTCAGGCCTTAATGGATTTTGTATATATTCCTGGTAATCATGATTTGTGGCAACAACAAGAAGGATCTACGCCTTTGAAAATTTTCCATGGAGAATTTGTAAGATTGCTGTCTTCTGCTATCATCCGCAATTTAGCGGCACTTGGCGTCCCAATGATGGATATTCATGAAATCTTAAATAAAAAACTGTTTGCCTATGAAGATATTTGGGCAAGCCATATGTTGGCATCCGGGCTTAAGCTAGGGATGCTCCATCCTCATATGGGAGGAGCTATTACTACTTCGCGCAACGCACAAAATATGATGGGCGCTTATGACAGCCAAATTGGTGGCCTTGCAAATTTTCATAGAGGTACAGTAGTACATCGGTGGGATCAAACACTTGGACAATGTGTTGTAGTACAAGTAGGTACTATGGCAATTTATACTCCATTTGAGGTTCGTAAAATGAAGCTTCAAAACGACTTTGGACCCATTACGCTTCGTGTTTGTTCGCATGAGCGCAAAATTTTGATGACAGAAATTAGTTATCACAATCAACCAATATTGAAAAAGCCGATTTCAAAACATACTGATATTCGTGAATTAAGAAAAAATCTAAAATTGCTCGCGTAGCAAATAATTGATTTACCAACCCACTCAACTTAGTGGGTTTTTTTTGTTATACTTAATTTCGTGGCACTAGACGAAATTCAACAAATAATTCCGGAACAAAAAAAATTCTACGAGCGAGGATATTTTTTTATTATATTTTGTTGTATTTTTATTTTTTCTATTTTTGCATTTAAGCTCGGTATTATATTCCCGCCTAGCTTTGATGGCCAAAAAAATCTTATTATACAACCAGGCGACAGAGTTCAAGATATTGCGAACACACTACAACAAGATGGTATTATGCAAAGCCCATTGTTTCTTCTAATTTATTTAAAATTAATAAATGCGGATAGAAAAATAAAGCCGGGTAGTTATTATTTTAATAAACCAATTTCTATTCCGCGCATTGTGTATATGATTACCAGCGATCTTGCGGAGAGAAAAATTCGCATTCACGAGGGTTGGACAAATTTTGAGATTGCAAGCTATTTGGAAAACGATGGAATTGTCGTAAAAAAAGATTTTTTGAGCGTTGCCATAGGGACGGAAGGATACTTATTTCCTGATACATATCAAATATTTCAAAATACTTCCGCGCCTGATTTGATTAAAAAAATGCGCAATGAATTTGATAAAAAAATTGAGCCGCTTTTGCCGGAAATTGAAAGAAAAAAAATACCACTCAAAGATATAGTAATAATGGCGTCTCTTATTGAAAAAGAGTCGGCTGGAGAAGAAGATAGGGCAATCATCTCTGGAATTTTGTGGAAACGATTCAAAAATGGCAGACCTCTTCAAGTAGATGCTACGCTTTCGTATCTCTTAGGCAAAGAAAGCAAAGATTTGACTACGGATGATTTGAAAACCGACTCTCCATACAATACTTACAAATATCCGGGTCTCCCAATTGGGCCAATAGGAAATCCAGGTCTAGACGCAATCAAGGCCACAATTTATCCGAAGGACTCACTATATTGGTTTTATTTGCACGATAAAAATGGAAATGCATATTTTGCAAAAACCTTTGAAGAGCATATTGCCAATAAAAATAAGTATTTGAGATAAGCCGACTAATATCTTTACTTTAAAATCTTATATGATATTCTTTATTTAGATTGTTTTGGAGAAAGAATTTTCATGCAAAAGCCGCGAGTAGGAAGGAATGGACATATCAATCGTTCGCATCTTCCAGATACAGAATGGACCGAAAAAGATAGGCGCCGTCTCATTGATCTTTTTGGAGATGAAATTATATATGAACTTGGTCATGATCTTCTACCGCTGCTTTACAAAGGCGCATCAAAAAAAACAGTTTTGAGGATTACGCGACTTGTAGAAGCTTTGCAGATTATTAATGTCGGCTCGCCCGAACAACTCGCACCGCACAATTCACGCAAATTCATAGAGCATTTTTTGCCATCTGAAAGAGATGAATTTAGCTCGTACGGACGATGTAGTTTTGAGCTTGATTATTAATTGCACAATGTAAAAATAAAAACGGCATAATGCCGTTTTTCTATTTTTGTGGATGTAATCCAAATATTGCACTTTTTTTATATAATGTTATACTAAATCCTATTATGTTAACTATCAGATTACAACGAGTAGGACGGACAAATGACCCAAGTTTTCGCTTGGTGCTTATTGAATCCAAGCGCGCCCCAAGAAGCGGGGCTTTTAAGGAAATACTAGGTTCGTATGATCCTCGACACAAAACAAATACTAAGCTCAAGGCAGACAGGATTAAATACTGGATCAGCAAAGGAGCGACCACCTCAACAACCGTACACAACTTATTGATAGGTGCTAAGATTGTAGAGGGCAAAACAAAAGCAATGGTTCCTCCTCCAAAAGCAAAAGTGGAAAAACAAATAACAGCTACAGCATAAATAGATTGGGGTTGACATTATTTTAAAAAGGAGTATAATAGAAAGATAAGAAATCAGAAAGGTCGACTGTCCGATTTCATTACTAGCACTAGCTGAATTAACCTATGGTTGCAAAAGCATCAGCAAATGGTGATCAGGAGTTTTTGGAGTATGTTGCCAAGGCTCTTGTAGATAATTCCGATGATGTTCAGGTTGATCGCAAGGTTGACGAGATGGGCGTGTTGCTCACAATCAAAGTCCACAAGGACGATGTAGGCAAGCTCATTGGACGCAATGGAAATACCGCAAAGGCGCTAAGAACACTTCTTCGCGTAGTCGGTATGAAAAACCATGCGCGGGTAAATCTCAAGATCGACGAGCCGGAAGGCGGCCGCGGTCCTCGAGAAGGATCTGTTGAAAGTATGGTAGATGATTTAAAAATTTAATTTGCATAGCAATTTTGCAAAGTCCCGACAAAGGTCTGATGATGAAGCAGAACTTAGTAAAGAATCAAAAAACTTCCATTATGGGAGTTTTTTGATTTTAAAAAAGAGACGACAAAGTCGTCTTAAATTTATTTTTTCCACACATTAATAGGTTGCCAAGGGATTTGTTTTCCTTTTTGAAATTTTAATAAATTAAACCCAGTTGGTATAACCACATCACACGGAAAACAATTTAACGCGCTGATAATAGCTTCGGCGGCGTTAATCGCTCCTTTATCACCTTCTTCGTCATTTTTTTCAAAATGAATTTCTAACCGATAACTACTTGTCATTGTTTTCTCATTTTATATTTCTATTTTTAATATACGATTATTTTATAGAATAATCAAGTTGAGCTATGAACAAGATGAGATACATCGGTAATACCCATGCGGTGCCAGCATTGGT
>CAYIWH010000041.1:0-5626 GCA_964367075.1 uncultured Candidatus Saccharibacteria bacterium
TTGTCCAGCCTTAGCGTCATTATACTCCCATTTAGTTTTTTGTCAATAGCTAAAAACATGTTGATTTATAAGGAAATATTGGAAACGAATAAAAGCGCCGATTTTTGCAGCGCTTAGTTAGTAGTCGGGATGAGGCTGTTTCCGACTTTATTAGTAATTCGCGCGGCTGAACTCTGGTAGCCTCTTGACCGCGCAAATATATAAGCAGTATAGTAAATACACAAAAAATGTCAATGGTTTACAATATACTACTTAGTAACTTAGTTACTAAGTGAAGAATTATTTAGATATTCAAACCTAATTGGCTGTTTTTCTGGTGTAAGTATAGAAAGACGCCAATAGCCCACCAAAAACATTATAGAGAGCATTATTATCGCAAATAGAGCAATATTCCACCAGTTTTGGCGATACCAATCCCCTATTTTTGCCCACAAAGACGGTGTATTGACTATATGTTCATTTTCTGATAAATTAGTCATATTCATTCAATAAGTTATGAATTGCGAAATTGCATTATGAACGAGACCTGCGGAGCGCGACTGGCGCGAGCCTGCCTACCGCAGGCAGGCATAGCAAATTTTCAGCAGAAAATTATGGGTATCTCGTGAATAATGATAATTTAGTAATTCATAATAAATATAATATAAATTTTAATTTAAATCTATGGCACATACAAAAGCAGGTGGCTCTACGCAAAACAACCGAGATTCAGGACCACAATATCTAGGTATAAAGCTTTATGCCGGCGAAGTCGCGCGCCCAGGTATGATAATTGTGCGCCAAAAAGGTACAAAATTCATTGCTGGAGACGGAGTTCAAATGGGCAAAGACAATACTCTTTTTGCAGTCGCAAATGGCAAAATAAAATATGAATTGAAACGTAAAATTTGCTTCAACGGAGCAAAATCCAAAGTTCACAAAGTCTCTATTATCAAATAAAACTAAAATTATATGGAACAAATCCCAGGTGACGAAAGTATTTTAAACAAAACACAAGAGCAAGAGCTGTCATTTGACCAAAAATTGATTTTAGCACAAACCTTAAACCGCGCTGTCGATAACAGAAACACATTTATTCAAAGACAGGGTGGTTTTGATAATTTTGCAGAAGTTGGACAACACACCGACAATTTAAGAAGTGTCTACGACGACCTAGAAAGAGCTGTAACAAATGCCAGGAAAGAATTTGATGAAAATGTTCACAATAAAAAGGAGTTTGTGCAACAATTGAAAAATATTGGTGAGAATAATAATCTAGCAATTAGAATATCTTCTATATTCGCCGTGCCAAAAGAAAGCATATTGTCTCGTATTTTCAAAAATAAAGACTCCTAAATGAGGAGCCTTTGTGTTTATAATAGCAATAGAGCCTCTGCTCCCATTGTGTACATGGTTTCAATTTTATACTTGCGCGCTGTTTGAACGATTAGTTGTTTGTCTGCATCGGTCCACAGGATTGGTGGCACACTCATCATTCCTTGTATAATACAACGATCTGCACCGTGATGCCCATAAAGCCAAGCGAATTCGTTACTAATCTTAACAAGCACACCGACTCTTGCTTCAGATTGGTAACATCCATATGCCCTTGCGAAAACCAAATCACCAATTTGTGGGTTTCTCATAATGCAGACCTTTTCTTATCTTGTGCCAAGATAGCAAATTAAATAACAATTGTCAATTTCTTTATAATTATTTTCTATTCGCTTTGTTGCGCTCTGTTTCGTTTAAGAATTGTTTGCGGAGGCGGGAGCTTTTTGGAGTGATTTCTAGATATTCATCTTCGGACATTATTTCAAGTCCGCGTTCTATGGTAAGAAGCCATGCCGGCTCCAAGTGAATATTTTCGTCGGAGCCAGACGCTCGCATATTTGTGAGTTGTTTTCCTTTGATTGGGTTGACTGACATTTCATCTCCTTTGGCAGTATTTCCGATAACCATCCCTTCATATACTTCTGTATTTGGCTCAATATACAATTGTCCGCGCGTTTGAAGATTTGCCAAAGAATATCCGAGTGCTTTCCCCGCAATCATTGAGACCATTGATCCTACGGAGCGCTTGTTTATTTCTCCAGCATAAGGTCTAAACCCGACTACACGACTTGCCATAATGCCAAGCCCTTTTGTATCCACAACAAACTGTCCACGATACCCCAATAGTCCTCTTGTCGGCCCTTCAAAGACCATTCGCATAATATTTTCATATTGCTTCATATTTATTATATGCGCTTTTCTATTTCCCATTTGTTCTATGACTATGCCTTGAAATTCTGTTGGTATATCAATTGTAATTTCTTCAAATGGCTCTACTTTGATGCCATGCATTTCTTTGATAATAACTTGCGGTTGTGATACTTGAAGCTCATATCCTTCTCTTCGCATATTTTCTAAAAGAATTGCGACATGCAACTCCCCTCTTCCATAAACACGATATTTATCCCCTTCCGAAAAATCTATCTTAAGTCCAATGTTTACTTCAAGTTCTTTTTCTAAACGTTCCCGAATTTGACGTGAAGTTACAAATTTTCCTTCTCTTCCCGCAAAAGGCGAATTGTTCACAAGGAAATTTAATGCAATTGTTGGCTCGTCCACCTTGATAGATGGTAGTATTTCTTGATCCGGATTTTGACAAATAGTTTCTCCAATATATATATCGGAGATTCCTGCTATCATCACAATATCTCCTGCTATTGCCTCACTTATTTTTTCGCGATTGAGCCCGCGAAAAGTAAAAAGCTTTGTAATTTTAGAACTTCTAGGCTCTCCGTTTAGGTGTTTAATAAATACAGTATCGCCCGATTTAATAACGCCCTCATATACTCTTGCAATTGCAAGTCTTCCCAAAAAATTATCGTATCCTAAATTAAATGGTTGCGCGCGAAGAGGAATATCAATTCTTGAAGATGCTGGTGGTACTTCACGTACAATTGTATCTAAAAGTGGAGTTAAGTCTTGTGATTCATCTGTAAGTATATTTTTGGCGACGCCTTCTCTGCCAATTGCGTATACTGTCACGAAATTGAGCTGGTCATCATTTGCTCCAAGATCCATAAAAAGTTCCAATACTTGGTCTTCTGCACGAGCCGGGTTTGCGGCAGACTTATCGATTTTATTTATGACTACAATTGGCTTTAAACCAATTTCTAAGGCTTTTTTTAGCACAAATCGGGTTTGTGGCATTGGGCCTTCTTGAGCGTCAACAATCAACAATACGGAATCAATAGATCGAAGCACGCGCTCTACTTCGGAACCGAAATCAGCGTGTCCAGGAGTATCAACAATATTAATCTTTGTATTTTTGTAAAAAACAGAAGTATTTTTTGAATAAATAGTAATACCACGTTCTTTTTCAAGATCGTTTGTGTCCATACTCATGCCTTCTTCAAACATCCCACACTGGCGCATAATTGCGTCAGTAAGAGTTGTTTTGCCATGATCTACATGAGCAATAATTGCAATATTTCGTATTTCTTTTAGTTGATTATTCATAAAAAATAACCTCGTCTGCGAGATCATTTATAATAATACCAAATATTTTAAAAAATTGCAAGCAACCGAGGTAATGTCTATAAATAAACGGAAAAAAAGATAAAGTTTTGTTTGATTCCTAATTATCTATGATTGTAGCGCGAAAACTGTCTTCTATTTTGTGATGCGCCGTGTTGTTTCCATGGTTGTGTTTTTTGATGAAAAATACGGAAAGTTTTTTTGTATTGTGGATAATATGATGATAGTGCAAAATTTTCCGCGGGTAATCCGGGAATTTGAGAAACCGGAATGTTTTTTTTAATTAATCTTTCTATATTGTAAAGTGTGTTTCTTTGATCGGGCGTAACAAGTGAAATAGCTTTTCCTGCAGTACCGGCGCGAGCAGTGCGTCCAATACGATGTACATAATCATCTGGACTTTCCGGTAAGTCATAATTTATTACCAACTCTATGCCAACAACATCAATTCCTCGTGAAGCTATGTCTGTGGCCACTAACACTCGGTATTTACCGGATTTAAAACCATCAAGAGCTTCTCTTCTTTGTCCAAGCGATCGATTTGAATGAATTTCCGCAGACGAAACACCAAGTGATCTTATAGAAAAAGCAAGCCGCTTTGCAATATATTTGGTTCTTGTAAAAATTAAAGTTGGGCCAGAATATTGTTCAAGCAATTTATCAAGAACTTTGTTTTTAGAGTCTTTTTTTACAATAATAATTTCTTGAGTTACTTTGTCTGCAGTAGATCCAGATGGGGCTACCTCAATTCTAATCGGCAATTTCATGTGAAGAGATGCCATTTTCATAATTTCCGGCGGCATAGTCGCTGAAAAAAGCATAGTTTGACGATCTTTTGAAATTTCGCGAAAAATTCGTTCAATTTGAGGAGCAAAACCCATATCAAGCATACGATCCGCTTCATCAAGCACGACTATTCGTACATTATTAAGTTTAATAGTTCTTTGTTGCACATGGTCAATAAGTCGTCCTGGAGTGGCAATAATCACACGCGGGTTTCTTGCTATTGCGTTAAGTTGCGGACCCATTCCTGTTCCACCAATTAATACGACTGTTTTGAGGCCTATATTTCCGGCGAATTTGCGAAGCGACTCATCCACTTGCAAAGCAAGTTCTCGTGTTGGCAACACCACAAGTCCTTGGCCTTTTATTTGTGCCAATTGTTGTAGCATTGGGATGCCAAACGCAAGTGTTTTGCCTGTGCCTGTTTGCGCAATACCTACCATATCTTTGCCTTGAATTGCGGTTGGAATAGCCTGCTTTTGAATAGGAGTCGGAACAACATATTTTAATCGAATTAATGTTTCAAGAAGCGACGGCGCAATACCGAGGCCAGCAAAACCCGATGTTTGTTGAGAATTATTTTTTTCCATAATTAAAATCTAGTTTTCTAGTATGTCTTGATGAGAAACAAGCCAGTCCATAAATTTTTTTCTATGTTTATCGATTGACCAATTACTTTTATTTTTGAAAAGAGTTGAATGTTCAAATTGAAAGTGATTTAGCAATTTGATAGACGCGCGAGGAAATCCCTCGGGAATTGTTTTATTGTATAGATCAACAAATGCCGAAGCAGTTACCACAACCTGATTGATTTCGAGGTCATTATTTTTATGTTTTGTCACATTTTTATAGTATCATACATCAATTAAAAACACAAGTATTTTTTGTAAAACCTAAGCCGGACAAAAGTCCGGCTATATTGTTTCCCTCCATTAAAATTGTACTGGATAGGATGGTGTCGAAAACGCTCCTTGCACTGATGCTTGACCGTGCTCGAAAGCGCCTCCGATAAACTGAAAGAACATCACGAGGGCGTGGTTCAAACTGCTCCATACTTCAGGGGCAAGTACGCGCAGGACCACGATCGCGACTGCTAAGCCAAATGCTCGTAGTATTTTCATGGGAGCAATTGTTACCCATTAATTGAGGGTTTCAGTTGCTCGACCATGCAACTTAATGCAAATGGCTTTGCAAAGCCACATCCCTCGCGAATTGCGATAAGCAATAGCAAGGACACACTCACAAACAACAATTCGTGAGAGATGTGACTGTTCTTTATTCTTTGCGAAATTTACCTTTGAATCCGAACACCTATAAAATGAAGGTATATGAACGA
>CAYIWH010000042.1:0-4980 GCA_964367075.1 uncultured Candidatus Saccharibacteria bacterium
TTTTGAAAAAATTTTTCCCCGTTTCGCGTCCTCTATAGCCTTCTTATATTTTATTTGTTTCCACTTAGAATGCCCGGACATTTAATTATTATTTTGATTTAATCTTGAATAATCTAAAATCAAATCTTTTACTTTATAAACATTCGGCGCTTGTTGTATGGTAAAAGACGCCTCGCCGGCCGTTTGTACTGTTATATTTCCATATTTAAGAAACGTTGCTAGTAATCCAGGAACGTCAATAGTTACGTCTTGTATATTTTTAAGAACAAATTCAGAAATTTCTCTATTAAACAAACTTTTTTGATTAATATCGATAACACGATCGGTTGTAATTATCCAGACATCAAGATAATATTCTACCCACACCACAAACAAACCAAGAATAATAATCATAAGATAAATAATAAAAAAGAAAAGAGATGAACCAATAGTAAGTGGAATACCAAATTTGATAAGAGCTGGAGCAACAACAAACGGAAAAAAAAGAATTAATATATATGCTATAACCTTGCCGATTATTGCGATCCAATGTCTATGAATTGTCATTAAAACTTTTTCGTTTGGCCCAAGGTGAATCATATTTTTAAATTAATATTTTAATGGAAGACTAAAAAACAATAATAGCGATATAACACTTAATGTTATTGCAATCGCAAGATAAACAACAATATAAACACGTGAACGATCATTCGGAAGAGTATATTCGCGAAGATGCCATAATATCGTCCACACAAAAGCCCAATAACACGCCATAAATACTATATATATCACAAGTGCAAGCAAAAAATTCATATTATTATTATATCACACCACTAAATATCAAGAGGTGTTTGGTTTGTTGGTGGATCTATTCCAAGATGTTCGTAGGCTCTTGGAGTGGCGATTCTGCCTCGCTGTGTACGGCTTAAAAAGCCGATTTGCATAAGATACGGCTCATATACTTCTTCAATGGTTTCTAGCTCTTCCATTAATGAGGCAGCAATCGTTTGTATACCAACTGGGCCGCCAGAGAATTTTTTAATAATAGTGTCTAGTATTTTTATATCAAGAGATTCGAGCCCCATATCATCTATATCAAGAAGTCTCATCGCCTCGCTCGCTAGTGATTTTGTTATCATTGGCGCATTTTGTACTTCTGTATAATCACGGACTCTTTTAAGAAGTCTATTTGTAATTCGAGGAGTAAAACGCGATCTGGAAGCGATAAGTTCTATTGCGTTTGGTTCTATCTCTACGCCTATTATTTTTGCGGAACGCGCTAAAATAGTTTCTATATTATTTTGACTATAAAAATCAAGTCTATAGATTCCTCCGGAAAATCTTGATCGGAGCGGCGAAGAAAGAAGCGCTACACGGGTTGTAGCCGCAATAAGAGTAAATGGTGGCAACTCAAGCTGTATGCTTCTCGCAGATGGACCCTTGCCAATAACAATATCCAAAACTCTGCTTTCCATTGCAGGATATAAAACTTCTTCTATAAGTTTATTGAGTCGATGCGCCTCATCAATGAAAAGAATATCTCCTGGCGAAAGATTTGTTAATATTGATGCAAGATCTCCAACTTTTTCAATTGCAGGCCCGGAGGTTACTTTGATTTGAGTTCCTATTTCATTTGCAATAAGATGAGCCAATGTTGTTTTGCCAAGTCCTGCTGGACCACAAAAAAGCAAATGTTCTATGGATTCTCCGCGTTTTTTTGCCGCGCAAATAAGAATTTTAAGGTTTTCTTTTATTTTTTCCTGCCCCACGTATTCGTTAAATGATTTTGGACGCAATGCTAAATCAAGCGACCTGTCTTCGCTTCTTTTTTTGGGAGACGTGTTTGCTGGTTCTGGTGTTGACATAATTAATTTGATTTGCTATAATGCGATTACTGTTGAAAATAACTTGTTTTCTCTCCGCGAATTCTTTAAAGCATGATTCCGGTGATTAGTCTCTAGGCGATTATCCCGATAACCGGGATAGCTGGTTTTTTCTTAGTTTCGGATGGTTCAGTTTCCCGATTTATCGGGAGGTACTTGACCACTCCTCGGAAAAAATTTAAGCTCTATCTACCCATGGAAGAGCAATTGCCTAGAGACTAATCCTCAGAAACTATTCGCTGTAATTCATCGAGCGAAGTGATACCGTCTAAAATTTTTAAAATGCCATCCTGAAACATAGTAAGCATTCCTTGTTTTACTGCCGCATCTTTAATATCGGCTTCGGCTGGGTTTGTAATCAAAAGCCTTTCTATCTCATCATCAACTAAAAACGCCTCATATACCCCAATTCTTCCTTTATATCCTGTAAAGTTGCACGCTTCACAACCCTCTCCCTTCCATATTTTAAAATCAGGAGCTAAAGTTTTTTTATAAAGAGCAGGAAGTAATGGCACAACTTCGGTAATAATTTTTTTCTCTTCCGCGCTCGGATCAATTTCTTTTTTACATTTTTGGCATAATTTTCTCAAAAGCCTTTGGGCCATTGCAACATTCATCGCAGGCGCAATAATAGACGGTTTTACTCCAAGGTCAATTAAACGAGGAAACACGCCGGCGGCATTATTTGTATGAAGAGTTGAAAAAACCAAGTGTCCGGTAAGGGCGGCTTGTACCGCTATCTGCGCTGTTTCAAGATCTCTAATTTCACCAACAAGAATAATATCAGGATCTTGACGAACTATTGATCTTAGCCCGCTTGCAAAATCATATCCACGCGAATGATCAACCTGCGTTTGTGTGATATGAGGCAAGTGATACTCAATCGGATCTTCAATAGTGATAATTTTTACTTCCGGCGAAGATAATTTTTTTATAAACGCGTATAACGTTGTTGTTTTACCAGACCCAGTTGGGCCAGTAGTTAATATCATGCCATTTGGTTTTTCAAGCTCTTTTATCATCATTTCAAGAAATTGCGGTTGCATTCCTAAATTTTCAAATGTAGTGGCTATTGCTTTTGGCAATAAGAGCCGCATTACAACTGATTCACCGTTTGGTCCCGGAAGAGTTGAATTGCGCACCTCAATTTTTTCTTTTGTTGTTATTATGGTAAATCGTCCGTCTTGCGGCTTATCCTTGATATTAAGCTTCATTTTCGAAACAAGCTTTAGGCGCGATAGCATTGTATTAAACAAAGCGGTCGGTATATCTATCACATCTTGAAGAACCCCATCCATGCGGAATCTTACGCGCGCCATTCCTTCTCCTCCTTCAATGTGAACATCAGACGCGTCTATTGCCAATGCTCCTCCTAGAAGAGCCTCAAGGACGCTAGATGCTTGTTTCGATGATCCCTCTTTTTCTTCGAGCAGTATATTTACTGCCGATTTAGCGCGCGCGATACTTTTAAGATTATCAATAAAATTTTCTCCTGCGCGCGTAAGATCAACTACGCCGGGTTGAGTTGCTTCAAATTTTGGAATTTCCGCATATCTATCAAGAGCCTTTTTTAGACTAGTCGGTGAAACAAGGAAAAGCTGAATTTGATATTTTTTTCTAGCTAGATCTTCCAAAATATCTCTATTTCCCGATCTATCAGGATTTGTTGTTATTACTTGAATTTTTTTCCCCGTAGCTTGAATTACTGCAATTTGATTTTCGCGTGCGATATTTTCTGATATTAATCGCAATGAGTCAAGATCAACGGTAACTCTAGATAAATCAAGATATGGAATGCCGTGTTTTGGTGCAAGCGTGCGCGCCAAGTCCTCCTCCTCTTTTTTAAGAAGCTCGGAGAGCATCTTTTGTGTGTTTGTTCCATTGTTGTCCATTACTATTATTATATCAAAGAACAGCGAAATTACAGAACTCTCTGGATATGCGACCGTATTTTCAACTCGGCTTCTGAAAACGTTTCAAATCCGTTGAGCAAAAAATATGTGGAAGAAAGCGGCGACCGTATCTGCGTTGCGATCAGTGATAATTGCGAAGCATCATTACCTCCAACAACGGCACAAATATTTTTTGCGGACTCTTCCCACAAAAGCGCGGTAAAATTTGCTTCAGGGCGCAACGAGCGAAGCTCATCAAAAACTCTCGTTATCATAGACGCATCCTGCCCTGTTTTTTTAAAATCAGAGAGCGGCAAAAATGACCATAATGTTCCTAATCTTTTTTCAAATTCTGATCTTGCAAGAGCCCTCCCAAAAAGCTTCCAAAAAGCGCTTCCTAAAAATTCTTCGCGCGATTCATTTATTTTTTGTTGATTTGCGCCTGCCAGCAAAAGTCGCTGTTTTATTTCGAGAATTTCCAATACATTCTGATGCGGCTTTTTTTCCTGTACAGTTATAAGATATAAAAGAGGGGAGGCCAGTTTATTTGGAATAGTATCAAAGAGCGAAAAAATTATTTCGGAAACCTTTATAATAATATCGCGATCTTTTGAGCTTAGTTTAACAACTTCTTTGTGTGGGGTGTTTGTGCAAAAAGACTCCGCATCTGACTCTTTAGGATCTATAAGCATAAGAAGATCTGCCGGCGCACGAGTTTTTTCTATTTTTATATTGTTTGGATTGAGTGGGTTCGCGCTCTCTAAAATAATATTAAAAGAATCACCAATTTTTTCATATTGAAGTTCTGATACAGGCATAGATTTTGAATCCAATTTTATAACAAGGCGTTCTTTTTGAGCTGATTGATCTATGTTTCCACAAAGCGCCCTTATAAAGCGCTGTGTTTTTTCGTCAATAATAGAGCCGACATCCAATGAAGATTTTTTATTTAATTCACAAAATGCCGAATGTAGGATTGTCGCCAAGAGAAGTTTATTTACATCGTTATTGGCATTGACAGCAACAACAATAGAACTTGTTTGTCCAATCATTTCTTTGAATTTTTGAATTGCCTCGTTCATCCCGTTAGAAGATTATCGTTTTTAAATAATTACAAGATTATTTGCTTAATTAATGCATTGCCCGCAAGATAGACGCCGCCCACAAGTCTTCTAATCGGGATTCATTCTTTCCATTCGTAGCACATTGGTCTTGTACACCGCAAT
>CAYIWH010000043.1:0-4332 GCA_964367075.1 uncultured Candidatus Saccharibacteria bacterium
ATCCGGCGCGCGCAAATCAGGAAAAGCGAAGAAAACTTTTTTGCTGGGTGGCGAGTGGTAGCGAGCGGCGGCGGGCTGGCTTCCTTAGTGGGGGTTCTCCGCAAAATGGGTTCTGACTTTTTCAAACAAACACCACAATTCAAAATAAATTTATTCTGTCACAGTAATAGACCCATATCCGTATGAGCTGAAATTCAAATGGTCATGAAAACCACATGTCTTTGCTAAATCAAAAACATTGCTGTATGACGCGCCTGGGTCAACTGGAGATTTTGCGTCAAATCCGGAATAGCACGTGTGCGCGGGGTGAGGACCGGAAGCTGGCCAATGAGGAATAGTGTCTTTGTTTATAAATATAATTTCACTTCCCTTTTTCACTATAAGTTCTTTTGGAAAAAATCCAGATGGCGTCATTTCCACAGTGATTTTTTTATTAGGTTGTGTTTGAGTTGCGTTTTTAGATTGAAATTTTTGCTGTTGTTTGTTTTCTTCCATCAAATTACTTGTTGGAGCTTTTGCATACTTAAACATATAAAAAGTTCCTACAATAATCAAAATAGCAACCACAATAAATGTAATTAATTTATTATTCATATTAAAAACAGCTTGATTGTGAAATTATTTTTTTGTTCCCAAAATTTTAAACATTTTGGTACCACATACAGAGCAAGTGCCTGTCATTGCTCTGCGCTCCGCGCCACCCTTTCCTTTCATAGCAACCTCCTTGGCATCTTTCATAATTCGATCTTTAGCTCGGCATTTTACACAATATGCTGTGTGCTGATTCATCCCTTGATCCATTAATTTAGTATTATAGGCTATTAAAATAAGGCTATTTTGCCTTTTGCCTTGCCAAATATCGACATATTTAGCATGGCGGGATTATATGGACTTATTCTAACTAATTTATGAATAATCTACGAATAAAGTTATGCACAAATCTATATATATAATACAATGAGCGATATTATAACAATATCAACATATGTCTGCTTTTATTACTATTTTTTTAATTTCTATCTTATTTATCTTGTTTTTGTCACGCCTGGTAAGTCGAATACTAATGAAAATATTTGGCGTTTTAGTATACAAAATTCTTATTTGGCCTGGTGTTATTGTTCATGAATTTTCTCATTTTATTGGAGCACTTATCACTTTTACACCAGTGAGAGGATTTTCTCTTATAGCAAAAAAATCAGACGACGGAGAAATCATTTTGGGAAAAGTGACCCACGATGATACCGCTAATCCATTTAAGCAAATTATCATATCAACATTGCCTTTTTTTGGAGGTGCTTTGGCTATTTGGATTTTGGCGTATTATTTAATTTCAGGATTTTATGCGTCTCCTCCTATAATTTCAATTTCGACAAATGGTGTCACAAAATACGCTATTGATTGGATAACATTTGCAAAATATTTTGTGACCGGAATAAATTTTTCACTTTGGCAAAGCTGGCTGTTTTTGTATCTTGCTATTGCAATTAGTGCACATTTAGCGCCGTCTAATCATGATTTGTGGTACGCGCTGGGAGGCATTGTCGAAGTGATTTTAGTTGGCACGATCATCGCACTGGCATTAAATACTACGGGGATTATTTTTAGTTCGTTTTTTGTTTTGTGGGCTATTTATTTGTCTAGCTCAATAATAACTATTTTTGCTTATATTATAGCCATACAAATACTTGTCACAATTTTCGCCGAAGCGATTTTGGGAATTAAGAGTGTTGTTTGGAGATAAATATAATGAAGGTTGCATTGTTTAGCGAAGTATGCTAAGAATATAGATAGAGTAGGTTCCCTTTGGAGAACATTATGTTAGGTAGAGGAAGCAGATCAGATACTTGTTTAACATTCAAAATTAAGAAGAATTATTTAGAAAAAGTTCTTAGTTCTTTAAATGAAGTACATCCTGAAATAGGTTTTTATGATTGTAAAATAAGCCGATTACCACGTGACCGCGGAGAATGGTACTGGCATGTAACTCTTGCTTTTTACTATTTTGTAAAGTATGGAAATATTATGGAAACTGTCAGCATATTAGCACAAGATGGATTTACAGACCTAGAAAAAATAGAAAATAAAGATGTAGATGATGCAAAAAGAGACGTAAATCTAGCAAGTCAAATTCTTAAAGACTCCGGAGTCCATTAGAATTAAAAAAACTGTTTGAACCAAAGCCCAATCTAATAATATCTGTGGGCTTTTTTGTTTTTCAATTTTTTGTGTCTCTATTGTACCAAACTCGCACCTATTTCCAAAACAAATGATTCGGACCCTCGACCTTCCGCCATAGGCGGATAAACTGTCTTAAAATTTGGGCTATTAGTGGGCGCGGATGGAATCGGACCATCGACCTCTGTCTTATCAGGACAGCGTTCTACCACTGAACTACGCGCCCAAATTTTTATCAGGCTTGCCCGCCTCTGGCGGGACAGCGTTCTACCACTGAACTACATGCGCGTAAAATATAAAAGTATTGTAATAAAAAAACACCTGCTTGTCCAACATTGTTAAAGCAATAACTTTTAAAAAACAAAGAAAAAGCGCTCACATGGAGCGCTTTATATACTAAGCCCGAATCTGTTTCAATAAATACTGAAAGTCTTTATCATTGGCAGGATATTGAAATGCTATTTTCATATGAATGCCTTTTGGCATAATACAAATCAGAGGATGGAGATGGTCTGTACAAACAACAATTTGGAATATTGTTTTACAACCAACTGGCCTTTCTCTAATAATTTCCGTGCTATGTCCTGATATACACGACACCCATTTCAACTTCTTTGCTTTCGTCATTCTTCCCAAGGCCCTTAGAATCCTTTTTGGTTTGGGTAGTTGACTCTGATGTCTCAAACATAGCACAAGTTCATCTTTTCGTGAAAGACCGCCCATGTAGATATCCTTTAAAGCATCTTTGCGAAGGATAGCAAAACAACCATCCTATGTAAAGGCAGTCGTTTTATTTGTAGTCCCTCGCGCGTACGCTCGGGATTCTAAATTTCGCCAGTCACTCGCAAACTCGCGAGCGAAATTTGAACACTTTTTCTTTTGTCCCAACTTGCCGAGATTTTGGGTTCATCGGCAAATACCCTATTCTGTAAAAACAGAATAATCGACTCTCTTAAGATTTTCGCTTTCACGAACTCTTAAAAAGAGAAACTCCACGACCAGCTTCCGCTAGCCGTGCCTTGTTACGACTTACTCCCTGTCACCGAGCTTAGACTAGCCGAGCACTTTGTGCGCGAATATTTTTATTCGTAAACAAAGTGCTCGGTTTCATCTACTCCCGGCTCCCTTGAGTTGACGGGCGGTATTCCATTACAAAACATATTGAATATTCTGTCAAGTATGGACACCACTGGGCAAACGGCTTTCCCGTACCCTAGCGGTTTTCGTAAGATCGCGCTTTTTTATCACGCACTCTTATTTCTTGCCGTAATTTGATAATCTTTGTAAAACCTTTGTCAGTTAAATGCTGTTTATGAGAAACCATCAAAACTATTTTTTTAAAATATTTATATGTTTCTCTTTTTTTAGCTTGCAAGGGATATTTATCAAGAAACGGAAAAAAAAATTTTATTAAATCCGCGTTGCTGGTAATTTTATATTTTACATGTGGATACCATCCATATCGTTCGTATGAAAGATCATAGATGCGCCCACATCCGATAGTTATTAAGATTCGTTTCAATATTTCTTTATCGTCTGCACGAAGTTCTATTTCAAATTCTGGTCTTACTTCCAAGCCTCGTTTCAAAGTCTTGTGCATACCGATACTTACTGAAAACGATCCTTCTCCATCAATAAAACCAACAACATAATTAGGATTTAATTTTTTCTTACGAATTCGTTCCTTCCCAAACGGCGCTTTCAAAATATATTTTCTGCTGCTATCCTTTTCAGATAGCATTTGTTTGGTACTACGAACTCTGCTGACTTCTTGCATAGTTTTTGATATCAATAATGATTCCATACCTCGAGTTTAAATAACCTCGAGGACAAATGCAAGATCTCCCGCGGTAACTCTACAAACCATTCTTTTTTATCGCGACAACACTACACTCACTATATTATATACTACGCAATAACTTCCTCTTGTACTCGAAGAGTCGTCAATATAATGAGCCACTGCTGTTGTTCACGCTAAAAAACATTATTTTCACCCTTCGTTCCGAGGGTCACCCCTCAAAGAACTGTAATTTAATTTCACAGTGTTGCGCTCACTGTGGTCCGATTTTAACGGACTGATTTATAGAATCGCACGGCGACCCGAGTACAAGACTCGAGAACGTATTCACCGCAGTATAGCTGACCTGCGATTACTAG
>CAYIWH010000044.1:0-3954 GCA_964367075.1 uncultured Candidatus Saccharibacteria bacterium
CAACAACCATAAAGAATATTTGTTTGTAACCCATGTCAACCATGAATAAAAAAATTAAAAGATCGCCGATGTTTTATGTCGGAGACAAATATAAGCTGATGAATCAGTTGGTGAATTTGTTTCCTGACAAAGTGGTTCATTATTATGAGCCATTTGTTGGCGGCGGTACTGTATTTTTAAATATTGAGGCAAAAAAATATTTTTTGAATGACATTGATAAGCACCTTGTAAACATACATAAATTTTTAATTTTAAGCGCAAAAAATCCCAATGTTTTTTTTAAGGATGTAGAAAACATTATACACAAATACAAACTATCTCATTCATTCAAAAAAGATGTTGTGCCGGATTCACTTAAAAAAGAATTTAAGAAAACTTACTATGCTAGGTTTAACAAAGATGGATATGAAAAATTAAGAATTCACGTCAACAAAAACAAAAAAAATGATCCCCTCATTTTGTACATCCTTTTGATTTACGGTTTTAACAGAATGTTGAGATTCAACGGCGGAGGCAAATTTAATTTGCCAGTCGGAAATGTAGACTTTAATAAAAATGTAATCAGCGCGTTAAATCATTATTTTTATTTTGTTCAAGATAAAAAAATACAATTCACATCTCAAGACTTCAGAAAGTTTTTTGAGAAAAAAGACTATGAAAAGGGAGATTTCGTTTATCTTGATCCGCCGTATCTAATCGCCGCAAGTGAATATAATAAACTTTGGAACGAGAGTTCAGAAAGTGCTTTATTAAAATTTGCTGATGAATTAAACAGAAGAGGTGTTAAATTTGCCCTGTCAAATGTTACGCATTATAACGGTAGCAAGAATGATTTATTGCTTGAATGGATGAAAAAATATAATGTCTACGACATCAAGAGTAATTACATCAGCTATCACAACAATGCAAAAAAGAAAATAAAGGAAGTTCTGATAACTAACTATTAGCTTATGCCAAGAGAATCCACATTCAAACCACTATTGTTTACCACAACACTCAGAAATCCTGAACGGCTGAAGTGGTTTCTGGCTGTTTTGAAAGATTACGACGGACAGATTCTCACTGATGATCTGGCGGAAAAAATAGCCGGAGAAATTATTCGGATCGGACTTTATACGCCAACAAGGTTATCCGCCACTGTAAAACGAAAAATCAAAGCGAAAGAACCGCTTACAGATCGAGAAGTGGCAAAAGTTTTGCAAGACAATCCACAGAATCATAAAGAAGCAGGATTTAGTAAGGGTTGGCCTTCTCGTTTTGATACATGGTTCAAGATCGCTAAGGAACTGGGCTTTGTATTCTATCGGGCGGGCGAAAAGATACATTTTTCTGAAATAGGATTAAAACTTGTCGATAGCGAACACCCTGAATTTGAGCAACAGGCATTCTTAAACGCTTTTGTAAAATATCAGAGCAATAGCCCATTCCGCAGGGTACGAAATGAGAATGTGCCATTGATTTTGTTGTTGGAAGTAATATCAAAATTAAATGCTGATAAAGATTTTAATGGCACTGGAATTTCAAAACTCGAATTGCCGTTAGTTATTTATTGGAAAGATAATGACGCAGAAAAACTATATCGAAGAATAAAGAAACTTCGTGAAAATTTTAGATTTACGCCAAGCTGGGAAGTAATTTCGGATATTTGCAGAAACGAGATAATGGAAGGACAGGATATTGTTCGCGACGATAAATCAATTATGGTTGATTATCCAGATGAATTTATCAGGAAAATGCGACTAACTGGACTAATATCATTGCGCGGTGGAGGAAGATTCATTGATATAAACAAAAAAGAGCAAGATAAAGTTGATTATGTTCTTGCGACCTACTCTGCTTATAAAAAATACGATACCGAGGAAAGTTACTTCGAATACATTTCCACTGTAGATAGAAAACTAATCTCATTTGTACCTAAACCAGTTTCAACATCTGAACAAGATAAATTCTTGGCAAAATGGGTCGGCATTTATGTGTGGGAGACAATAAAAACGGAATTACTCAACTTGTCTAAAAGCCAACTAACAAAGGATGAAGTCTTGAAATATCTTTCAAATCCGATCAGGCTAGAGTTTTTAACCGCGCTAGCAGTAAAATCAAAATTCCCGAATGTAAAAGTTATTCCAAATTATCCTGTTGATGACGAGGGTATTCCAACAGCTACGGCGGGAGGTGTAGGCAACACCGGAGATATCGAATGTTTTGAGGAAGTGAACGGAATTTTGATCGAGGTGACAATGTCTGAGGGTCGGACACAAACCATGATGGAGGTATGGCCTATCAGCAGACATTTGGCAGAGTTTAGTAAAAAGGTGGAAAATTCAATGTGCTACTTTGTCGCCCCGAGCATATTCAGCGATTCTGTGAAGCAAATTCAGTATGTGAAGCAGACGGAAAATCTTTCCATATCATCAAAAACGATCGAGGAATTTATAGTGCATTTGGAAAATAATACCGTCTTATACTCTGAATAATAATTATGCAATTCTCAAAGATATTGAAAGAAGCATTCGGCAAAAGTGAAGATTTTATTATCGGGCAAGATAATTTCTCTGATATTCAAGTCAATGCGACAGCCACTGGAAACTTTTATTATTTTTACCATAAAAATGACAGACGACTGATCAAGCAGTTTGTGCTCCTTAAGAAAGAACGCGTGGATTATGTTTGTCAGGTCGTTCTTATTAAAAAGGGAAATAAATTTACCCCTCGATTGTCTTTTTCTGTTAGAGATAAAAGCGGAAAAATTGCTCAAAGAACAAGTACCGAAGAAGAAACTGCAAATTCTATCAAGGCAAGCGTAGGATTAAATGATTGTTATGAAAATTTCTGGAAACTTATATCATTTCTTCAATCACTTAAAGATTTAGAAATTCCAGTAGAAAAATTCTCTCTCGTGTCGCAAGGCGAGAGCGAGATTGTTTCCGCATTACGCGGTCGAGACGCTTCGAGTATTGTAAGTATTATCAAACAACTCTCATCTATTCCGGGAGTCAAGCTTTCTCAAGATGATTTGAATATTGTTATAAAAAGAAGAGAGAAACTTGAAGAATTTAAAAAAGCTTTAGGTGAGTATGCAAGTGATGAAAACTGGTGGCAAGAATTTTTTGAGCAAAATAAATGGATTTTTGGATATGGATTGAATTATCAAATTTTGAGACAAGAGCAAGCCCAGGCACACTACGGTGGGCAAAGAGTTGATGGGAAAGGCGGACAAAAAGGAGATTATCTAACCTCAACTCTTGGCGACGTAAATTTTACTGTGCTTGTTGAGATCAAAACTCCAAATACTCCACTACTTCAAGGCATGTCGGAGATTAGAAATGGTGCTTGGAGCTTGTCGAAAAATTTTACAGATGCAATTTCACAGATTGAAGCAAATATAAGTACTTGGGACAAACAAGGATCAGAACAACCAGATAACCGAGACAAGCTGGAAAAAGAGAATGTTTTTACTGTTCAGCCCAAAGGAATCGTTGTTATCGGTTCCCTAAGCGAACTTGCCTCTGAAAGAAGCAAGCGAGATACTTTTCAGCGATTTAGAAAATCTATACACGGAATAGACATAATTACATTCGATGAATTATATAAGCGGGCAAGTTTTATTGTTGAGAATAAGGAGTAAAGGGAGCCGTCCGCGTCAGCGGACGGGCTTGTGCGCGCACTGGGCGGGCGGGGCAAGCACAAAGAGTTACCACGGACACCGTCGAAGTCACAGAGCGCACACGAAGCAACACCGAGCAGGCATCGGGAGCGTAGCGAGCGGTCAGTGCGAGGTGCTTGCGCAGTGTGAGCGGACTATCGAACTACCACAGAATGCGGAGATGGGCGCGCCTCGGGCCGACGCAAGCGACGGAGAAAAGGCGGGCGTAAAACCGGCGAAAATGCTAAAATACATCTAGCCTTTTTGGAGGAGTGAAGCGGCGGCAGCAAAACCAAAAATTTCCTTCCTTT
>CAYIWH010000045.1:0-3942 GCA_964367075.1 uncultured Candidatus Saccharibacteria bacterium
TTCCGGGTCAATGTTTTTTATAAGCTCTGGTATTTCCTTCATTTCATCGGAATGCACAGTTACAATAAACATTTTTGGTTCAAAACTGCGAATATGAGCTCCTTTTTCTCTCAAACTGCGGATACCAAGACGCACATCGTTAATTTTTTTATAAAATATATGACTGAACGCTGGATGCGTAATTTTACCATCAATCCATGTCATGCTTCCATTATCTGATTGCAATATTATTGTGTCGTCAAAAACGTCAGTTACCAAACTCCGCAAATAAAGCATGCTCCGTCCTGACGAAAAATTAATACGAACATATTTTTTAAGTTCAAGAAGAGTGTCAACAAATTTCTTTGAAAGTTTATGCGTCTTCATATAAAATTCTGTGCCACTTTCATTCTCGCGTACATCTGTGCCCATTGGAATAATAACGCCGTCCACATCAAAGGTAACTACTTTAAGAGAATCAAGCTCGGCGGGCGTAATTTCAGATAATGGTTTCATATTTTTTTATTATACCCTACTGCCTAAAATTACGAAATGATGGTTTTGTAATTTAACTCCTTGTGTTAATATGAACGGATGAAAATTGGCATTGTAGGGCTTCCAAATGTCGGCAAATCCACTTTATTCCAAGCGCTCACCAAACAACAAGTGGATACTTCAAATTATCCGTTTGCGACCATCGACCCAAATGTAGGTGTAGTTGCGGTTCCCGATGAGCGTTTGCAAAAATTGGCGTTACTTTCCAATTCTAAAAAAATTGTCCCTGCAATAGTTGAATTTGTTGATATTGCTGGATTAGTAAGGGGCGCGTCCGAGGGCGAAGGACTTGGCAACAAATTTCTTTCACATATTCGCGAGGTGGATGCAATTTGCCATATAGTACGTTCATTTGAAAATGATAATATTGTGCACGTATCCGGCAAACCAAACCCACAAGGTGATTTTGAAATCATAAAAGCGGAACTTGCGCTCAAAGACCTGGAAACAGTCACAAAAGCAAAACAAGGCGCTGAAAAAGAAACAAAGGCTGGCGGAAAAGAAGCAGTTGACAAATTTCATAATCTTGAAACTTTAAAAAAACTTCTTGAAACAGGCGCGCCGACAAACACTTTGGAGCTATCCAATGGAATACAAAAAATTGCTCGCGAATTACAATTGCTTTCATTTAAACCAGTATTGACCGTGTTTAATATTTCTGAAAGCAAAAATCTGCAAACATTTGAAAATAAAAATTCTATTACAATAGATATTGCGCAGGAGCGAGATCTCTCTACAATGACGAATGAGGAACAAAAAGAATTAGGGCTTACATCAAAACTACCGGAACTTATTCGAACAGCATACAAACTGCTTAATTTGATAACTTTTTTTACAACAGGTGAAGACGAGACAAGGGCATGGACAATTCCAAGGGGCTCTACGGCAAAACGAGCTGGGGGCGCGATTCACTCTGATTTTGAAGATAAGTTTATTAGAGCTGATGTAATAGACTGGCAAAAATTATTAGAAGCTAGAGGTTGGTCAAAAGCGCGCGAATTAGGACTGCTTCGTTCCGAAGGTAAAGAATATATAGTACAAGACGTCGATGTAATTGAGTTTAAAATTTAAAGAAGAGGTCGGACACCCTATATGGTGTCCGACCTCTTAAAAAATAACCGCTTGCGCAACCAATTAACCTATGCTATCATACTTTCAATGGACAAAGACAACAAATTATATGAAATAGTGTATTTAATCACTCCAGCGTTTACCGAAGAAAAGGCGCTTGATTTTCATCAAAAAATGAAAAATAAAGCCTTGCAATTGGGAGGCATTATAGATCACGAAGGCGATATCAAAAAACGCAAACTTTCATATCCAATTAACAAAATGACGGAGGCATATCTTGCATATTTTCGAGTTATACTGCCAAAAGAGAACGCTGAAAAATTAAAAAACGAGTTGAAACTTAATGAAATTTTGCGATTACTTTTTGTTCAGACTCGTAGAAATCCTGTCAGAACATTCCATACAAAATCCGCAACCAAAGTTATAACAGAAGAAATGGCACCAAAAATTATAGAAACTGCCGAATTACAACATAAAAATCAAACACAAATAGAAGAAATAGATAAAAAATTAGAAGAAATTCTTGGCGCATAAATTAAACATGAACATTATGAATCTCGTTAGAAAATTTATAAAAATACAATTCAATAATAAATATTTAGTTTTATTTAAAAGGCCCGTAATAGTCGCTGGGCTTAATATAAACTTTCTAACGGGATGAATTTAAATAAAGTTTTTTTAATAGGAAATTTAACTAGGGACCCTGAGTTAAAAACACTTCCGTCGGGACAACCGGTCGTTAATTGCGGGCTTGCAACAAACAGAATGTGGAAAGGAAAAGACGGCTCTCTCCAAAAACAAGCTGAATTTCATAATATTGTGATGTTTGGGCGACTCGCTGAAATCACGCACCAATATTTGAAAAAGGGTTCTATGGCTATGATAGAAGGAAGAATTCAAACAAGAACTTGGGAAGGACAAGACGGCAAAAAAAATTATAGAACAGAGATAATCGCTGAAAGTATGCAGATGGGACCTCGTAGCAATTCTTTTTTTGGTAGTGGCGGCACTCCGCCTGCAAACGAACCAGAACAAAAATCTGAACCAGAAGAGCTCGCAACCGTTGAATATCCTGAAGATGAAATTAAACCGGAAGATATACCATTTTAATTTATGAATACAGCAACAAAAAAGCAGTGCCATTTTTGCGCCGCAAATATAAAGGCGGTTGACTTCAAAGATATAGAAATGATTTGGAAATTTTTGACACCTCAAGCACAAATTGTCAAACGACGCAAATCCGGCACCTGCGCCCTGCACCAACGAGCGCTCTCCGACGCAATCAAACGCGCCCGCTTCTTGGGACTCGTGCCATTTACTACGAGATAAATAAATAAAAACAAATATATAAAATCGTCCTCAGTAAGCGGGGACGATTTTGATTTTTCTAAAATATACATGTATACTCCAACATAGATTTGTGGAGAATGTGAATGATAAAAAATGTGCTAATCAAAGCATCTGGAGATGTGTCTCACAATTCAATATTTTTGGAATTTGCTAAAGCCAAAGCAAAAACAAATTATGTGATTGTAATTGCCGGAGGAGGCACTAAAATCAGCGCGACGCTTAAAGCGGCTGGATATGAAGTCAAATTTGATGAACATGGTAGAGTCACCGATACATGGGAAGAACGCAAAATCGCGCGTGATATTCTAGAACAAGAAGAAAAAGAATTGCAAGATATTTTTGTTGGCACCGGAGTCATTGTAAAAGCCCCACTATTAGAAGCAGGCGCGGTTCTTTGCCCAATAAACGGAGATAATTTGGTAAAAGCTTTGTATCTTGGATTTGATGAAATTTATGTTTTTACTCTAGGTGAACGAGCAAAAGAAAAAGAAAAAATTTTTGCAGATTATCCAAAAGTGCAAATCAAAGGAATTTAGTTTCAAAATACCAGCACAAGCTGGTATTTTTTTATTGAAATAAAAAAGAGCGCTGAGTTTCCTCAACGCCCACCGCTTGCGCGGATTTTTCAGAATGGCTTCTTTGCGTTCTCGATTGCCAGCATCATTTTTTCGCCGTACGGCTCTGGCAAGCCGTATTCGAAAATTTCCTGACAAGCTTCTAGAATCTCATTGCCCACTTTTGGATAGTGGGCGATCATACCGCGAATCGAGAAAAATGGCCTCGAGTCATCGCCGACAGTGAATCGCAAGACTGGTCGGTTGCGGTATCCATAATCCGTCTCCAGATGAATGATGGTTTTTCCTACCACCTCTGTCAAATAGGGCATTTTTCCTCCATTTGTCTTTATGCCGTTAGGCCTGGTTTTATAGGGTAACAAAATTTACCTTTGAAGCCGAACACCTATAAAATGACAGCATATGAACGAAT